>JAJUGM010000225.1 GCA_029268165.1 Bacteroidota bacterium | reverse complement strand
GCATTGCATTAGAAATTTTTCTAATGCAATAATTGGGATTAAATTTTTCTTAATCGGGTTTAATTGAATGATACAGATCGGGATAATCGCCAATAAAAAGTGATGCAGGGTCATGATAAAATTTCAGAAAATCTGCAGCCGACGGATGTCCCCGATAGGGAACAAACGACCGGTTCCATAATGCAATGTATGATAATCTGAATGCCTTGTTATCGTTTTTTAATGGTTTTAATAAAACTGAAGTAAACCAGTCATTTATGGTTATATTATATAAACCTGTTTCGGAAAGTGCTGCTATTTTTTCTTTTTCATCAGCCAGCTGGGTTGTAATGCGCACCTGATGCAGGAACATGGTGCTGTCTTCAGGTTTTTTCAAAAACCAGTAATTATCATGTGCAAGTACATCAACGTATTCATCGCCGGGATAAAACTCCAGATAACCGTTTTCACCATCAACAGTTCTTACGCGGTCACTGGGCGAATAAACGAACAGAAGATTCCTTACTTTCTTGGTATTCACCAAATAATTAAAAGTAAATTGCCATAATTCGGCAAACTTATCAGGAGTAAGACAGTTTTTCCCCCACCAGAACCAGCCTCCGTCCATTTCGTGAAATGGCCGGAAAAGGACAGGTATTGATTCACCGTGAGGCCCTTTCAATTGCTGAAAGAAAAGCGCAATATGGTCGAGTTGAGTCAGAAACCATGTGTGTTTTGTGCCTCCCGGTAAAAGCTGGTTCGCTATTTTTTTATCTTGCAACTCTTCAAGATAAAAACTTCTTCCTGAAGGATCAAGCATGTGCCAGCAAAACGATACAATACCATTCAGACTGTAAAAATACTCAGCTTCTTCTGCAATTTTTCCAAAACCTCGCCCTAATGCTATATCCTTTAGCTCCCACGACCCTAACGCAGGCAATGAGCCGCATATATCTTCTATGTCCGACTGGAATTCTTTTTCCTTACTTTCAAGGTTAGAGTCAAACGGGTCCATCTGACCAAAGAAAAAACCTTTCCCCTGAATATTTTTCAGGTTATGGAAAAGATATTGTGTTTCAATAGTTGCATTTCTTACAACACATGAAAAAGGTAAGGAAGGTTTATTCACAGATTCCTCAAAATCAGCATTGGCCGAAATCAGGTGTTTTACAGCAGTGTCAATTTCAGATTGAGCGATGTTTGCTTCAGAAAATATTTCACGGGCATATTTTATTGCCTGCCCATATCTGGCTCTGGCATCAAATCTGACTTCGCCGGTACTATCTCCAGTTGCACAATATTGCATTAATTTATCTGCGTTTAAAATAAGTTTATCAAGTAAGGTCTTATTTGTTTGTTGTATATCTCCCTGATACCCTATTACAAGGTCATCCATGAATACCGGTTTATTCCCGGGGGCATCTGAAAGCGGAATTATCCGGAACAGTATTTTTTTCAAAGGTTTTTCACAGGATGAATAAAGCTTAAACGAATATACCCGCCAGTGATTATCTGCAAATAATGAAAAATGTAAAGTATCAGTAACATGGCTATGGTGTACCGGAAATATTTCCATTTTGACATTTTCAGTGCATTTTAATTTAAAACTCAGGTAGGGATATGTTGTCAAAGGAATGTCTTCAGGCAAATGAAAAATGAAAAAGGCATTTCTTGTTTTTTCATAAGGCTTTCCGACTATTTTAAGCATATTGTTTTCGGTTTCAAGCTGATAATTTTTACCGGTTTCCCATCTGCCAGCGTGATGACTATCAAATGCATCATGAACTGAAATGATATAGTTATAGCTGTAAACTTCAAATTCCCAGATGGAAATGCCAAACTTTGTACCTCTTTTTATGCAATGCAGTTTAATTAAGCGTGCTTTTACCGAAGGCAGATCAAGAATATCATGTTGACCATCGCTGTTTTTTATATTAGTCGCATCATTCCATGTATTACCGTCATCAGAAACCTGAATTTTATATTCAGATGCAAAAGCAACTTCCCATTTAATTACAATCCTGTCTATGTTGTATTGCTGTCTGAGATCGAGAATAATCCATTCATCGTCTTTAGCTTCGCTGCTCCATCGTGTAGCAGTATCACCATCAATGGCATTTTGAGGAATCAGACCCTCACTTACAGATGATGCAGTAATTAAGGAATTCAGGGCCAGATTTTTATAAATCACCTTTAAAGTCTGACTTTTAAGCGAATGTGAATAATAAAAAGAAAATACGGATAACAGAATTGTCAGATAAGCCAGTTTCTTCATTCAGATTTATGGTTTTGCAGGTTACTCATTTTCCATATATAATAAACCGGAACGCCTAAAAGTACGATTATTAATCCTGGCCATGTATACAAAGGTTTATAGATAGCTAGTATGGCCATAATAAATAATAATGCTGTTATATAAAGAATCTGGATAATAGGGTAGCCGGGCGCTTTGTATTCGCGCTGTGTTTCAGCCATTTTTCTCCGGAAAACAAAAATAGAGGCAATAGTAAGAATGTAGAATAATAATACTGTAAATACCACAAAGTCAAGCAGATTACTATAAGTACCCGATAGGCATAGCAGCGAGGTATAAATACCCTGAACAACAAGCGCTCTGGCAGGTACACCTCGTTTGTTTAACACGCCTGCCTTTCTGAAGAACAACCCGTCAACGGCCATTGCATAATAAATACGTGCACTTGACAGGATAATACCATTATTACAGCCGAACGTAGAAATCATGATTAGGATTGCCATAATAATTGCAGCATTTTCACCCAGAAGGCCCTGCATAGCCGCTGTGCCTACGCGGTCATCGGTTGCAAACTGAATACCTTTTTCAGCGACGGTTACACCGTCAGGTAAGCCTCTCAGGGGTATTGATTGAATATAGGAATAATTAACAAGAATATACAGGAATGTTACTATTAAAGTTCCGAAAAGTAAGCTGAGCGGAATATTACGGCGAGGGTTTATTACCTCATCGGAGGCAAAAGTAATATCGTACCATGCATCCGATGCAAATAATGAACCGACCATGGCGGTCACAACAGTTGCAATCAGCGCAAAGCCAAAGAGTGATGCACTTCCGTCAGGAGTAATTTTTATTGCATTCCAGAAAACCTCTTTATTCAGCTTTACCGCTTCGGTATTTGATGTAATAAAAACGCCGGCTATAATCATACTTAGGAGGATGATGACTTTGATGGAAGTAAAAGCATTCTGAACCCATTTACCAGTGGTTATTCCACGGGTGTTAATCCATGTAAGCAAAATTATAGAAGTAATGGCTAAAAGATGAACCGTTGAAAACCTGATGAATCCCCATTGAAACCATACGTTCTTTTCAGATATCCACGGGAAAATTACTCCGGTAAATTTGGCAAATCCCATAGCAACGGCAGCGATAGTTCCGCTTTGAATGACCAGAAAGGCTGCCCAACCGTAAAGGAAGCCTATCAGCGGGTTATAGGCCTCTTTGATATAAACGTATTGCCCTCCTGCATGAGGAAATAGTGATGCCAGCTCTCCAAATGACATGGCTGCTATTACAGTGAGTATAGCAGTAATGGTCCATGTCACCAGCAACCATCCCGGGGAACCAATATTGCGGGCAATATCAGCACTTACAATAAAAATACCTGAACCTATCATTGAACCGGCAACAATAGCCGTTGCGTCGAATAAGCCAAGCCTGCGCCGGAACGTCCTGAGGGTATCAGATTGAGTGTTCATTGTTACGGGTTTATTTTAGTTCAACGTATGATTTGTTTTTCCATATTTTTTGCCATTTGTAAATACAGTCAGTAATCACAGCAAAAATCATAATGATAATTACAGCTGAAATGATTGCCAGAATGGAATTGCCTTTTGGCAAATAATTGACAAAAATATTCTGGATTCCTGCTGTTACCGTGGTAATCGCCAGAAAGAGCATGGGTATTACCGTTACCCATACATATTGTGTTTTCCTTCGGCGGATAAGGAAAGTAGAGCCGATGGCTAAAGCCAGAGTGGCCAGAAGTTGGTTAGCTGTGCCGAATAAAGGCCATATTGTGGTAACAGTTCCTCCGTACACCAGATAACCCCATGCAAAGGAAATAATACCTCCGCTGATGAATATTCCCGGCCACCATTTAAAGTTTCCGAAAGGTTTATAAATGTAACCACCTAATTCCTGAAGCAGATAACGGCCAACCCTTGTACCTGCGTCAATGGTGGTGAGGATAAACAGTGCCTCAAACATAATGGCAAAATGGTACCAGTAACCCGCAAGGCGCTCAAAAACAGGAATTCTGGAAAAAATGCTGGTCATCCCCACAGCTAATGAAACAGCCCCTCCGGGACGGCCTGCAAGGTCCTCGCCAATTATTCCCGATAGCCAGGGTAGTTCTTTTATCTGTTGTAAGTCAGGATTGATATTTCTGAATACTTCGGGTAATGTGTTAATGGCAAAATAATCGGAAGGATATAGATGTGTGGCGGCAATAAGCGCAATTACCGATACAAATGACTCAATGAGCATGCCTCCGTAACCAACAGGAATAATATCTTTTTCATTGCTCAGCATTTTTGGAGTTGTCCCGCTGGAAATTAATGAATGAAAGCCCGATATAGCGCCACAGGCAATTGTAATAAACATAAACGGCCATACTTTGCCCGGAATTATCGGCCCGTTACCATGAACAAATTCAGTTATGGCATGCATCCTTAATACAGGGCGGACAATAATTACTCCCAATGCAAGCAGTAAAACAGTGCCGATTTTCATGTATGTGCTCAGGTAATCACGGGGAGTTAGTAATAGCCAGACAGGCAGGATGGCGGCGATAAATCCGTATGCTGCAAGCAAAATGGTTAATTCCTCGCGGTTAAAGGTGAGCAGGCGGCCAAGAGCAGTATGCTGAATATAAGGGCCTCCGACTACTCCAAGCAGCACCAGTGTTACGCCAATTATAGTAGCTTCGAGTATGTGGTTAGGCCTGATAAATCGCATATATAACCCTATGAATATTGCGATGGGAATTGTTACTCCCACGGTAAAAGCACCCCATGGGCTTTTATACAAGGCATTGACAACAGCTATAGCCAGTCCGGCCATAGCCACAACGAGGATCAGAATAATAGCAAGTGAGGTGATAAAACCCGAAAAAGCCCCAAGTTCGCCTTTGGCAATTTCGGCCAGTGATTTTCCGTCATATCTGATTGAAGCAAACAATATTACTGTATCATGTACAGCACCTGCCAGTACTGCGCCAATGAGCAACCATAATGTGCAGGGCAGGTAACCAAACTGGGCAGCCAAAACGGGACCTATGAGCGGGCCGGCACCTGCAATTGCAGCAAAGTGATGCCCCAACAAAACCCACCGGTTTGTGGGAAGATAATCATGATTGTCTCTTAACCTAACAGCAGGGGTTGCAAGGTGTTCATTGACCGAAAGCACCTTTGCCTTTAAGAAAGCGCCGTAAAACCTGTAAAATAATATCAGTATCAAAAGGGCGGCAATAACCAGATATATAGCATTCATGATTTTAAAATAAATAAAATCACTGAAAAGTATATTTTTCTGCTGAATTATGCAACAACCAAAAAATCAGATTGTACTTTGTCTTTCAAATAGTCCTTTTCTTGCTGTTCCAATAACCGTATGTGAAATAAACAATCAGACCTATAACAAGCCAGAACAGCAAACGTAACCATGTGGCAACGGGCAAAGAGGCCATCTGAATTAAGCAAACCAGTGCACCTAAAACAGGAACAAAAGGTACCCATGGTGTTTTAAAAGGCCGGTGAAAATCAGGTCTGGTTTTACGCAAAACCAGCACACTGATACAAACTATGGTAAAAGCAAACAAAGTCCCTATGGATACAAGTTCGCCAAGTATTGACAAAGGTAATATGCCGGCAAGAATCATGGCTATTGAAGCTGTAATGATGGTACTTACATAAGGAGTACGAAAACG
>JAJUGM010000224.1 GCA_029268165.1 Bacteroidota bacterium | reverse complement strand
GAAATAAAGTCTAAAGAAGATGTTTGGTTGTTACTGCTTTATATCGAAGCTGCCTTGCTATATAAACAAAACAGAGTGAATCCTTTAGTTGAGCTTGATATTGATTACCAGATAAAAAAAATCAATGAAGTTTGGGAAATCTATAAAGACGATTTTACAGTAAAAAAATATGTTGAAGATATTTACAAAATTACAGGAAAACCGATATTTGGGGTATAGATATTGACTTAAACCATTCAGGACAATAGATAGGGCAGTTTTTTCTTTCAAATAATGGCATCAAGCATGGTATAAATGATTTTCTTTAATGAGCCTGGAAATATTTTTAGTGAGCCTATAAATATTTTTGTGTAACCCAGTAGCTGGTTTAATATTAAATACAACATCTTCATTCACTATTTATCAGACAAGCTTTTATAGAGAAACATTCATAAAGAATACCTCGCAATGGCGCTATGCACACCACCCTCACGTCATTGCGAGGAAGCGGGCAAGATGTATGGTGGGTTTCATTTTACCTGAGCGGACGAAGCAATCTGCCCAATAAAAATCAAGAATCAGTCTTCATGAAGCTGGCTCAAAACCTTTGTGTAACTCCGTATTATCTGTGGTTAAATTCTCAAAGACTGAACCACAGAGATACACAGAGTTGGCACAGAGCAGCATAGTGGGAATCTGCTACGCTAAAGCTCTTTAGTCTTCCCTCACCGATTGGCTTTGTAAACTATGAACAATCAATGAATAACCAAATAGATTTTCTAATTATTACCCTTTGAAAACTAACACTTATGATAAATAGGAATTAAACGACATTGGCTATTGATTTCAAATTAAATTTTTTAAAATAAAGGCCTTAAAAAACGATTTCACGGCATAATTTTTGTAGTATTTCACTTTCTGGTAGTATGTTTGATAAATTGTCAGTGAGAGGGTCATTTAATTAAGATTTAAGCAGTTTGATACGAAAATTTGTCATATTTTTCCTGTTATAATTTTGATTTAAGAAAAAAAATGCTTAAATTGAAAGAAATTGATTTCTCGATGAATACGATTTGACATTTTGTTGATTAATACAACAAATTTTCTTTTTTATTGTTATTGTTATACTATTGATAATTTTTTAAGCCGGAGGATAAGATGAGGCAGTTAAAAATCACAAAATCAATTACTAACCGAAACAGTGATTCTTTAGAAAAATATTTGCATGATATTGGCAAAGAGGAACTTATTACGCCTGAAGAAGAAGTGGAACTTGCAAAAAGAATTAAAATGGGCGACCAGGAAGCTTTGGAAAAACTTACCAAGGCTAACCTGCGTTTTGTTGTTTCTGTTGCCAAACAATACCAGCATCAGGGTTTAAGCCTACCCGACCTTATCAATGAGGGTAACCTGGGGCTGATTAAAGCTGCAAAAAAGTTTGATGAAACCAAAGGGTTTAAATTTATTTCTTATGCAGTATGGTGGATAAGGCAGTGCATACTGCAGGCATTAGCCGAACAATCGAGGATTGTGCGCCTTCCGCTTAACAAAATCGGAGCGCTGAATAAGATCAATAAGGCCTTTTCACAGCTTGAGCAACAGCACGAACGTGAACCTTCGCCCGATGAAGTAGCTTCGATGCTTGAACTCCCGGAAGAAAAAGTAGCTAATACACTTGAATTATCAGGCAGGCATCTTTCTGTTGATGCCCCCTTTCAGGACGGAGAAGACAACAGTCTGCTGGATGTGCTCCCGAGTTATGACACTCCTTCAACCGACAGCAAACTGATTGAAGAATCGCTGATGGTTGAAATTGAGCGCACACTAAATACTTTGCCCGAAAAAGAAAGCAACGTAATCAGAGCTTTTTATGGCATCGGTACCAAACCCATGTCGCTCGAAGAAATAGGGCAATCAATAGGTATTTCACGTGAAAGAACCCGACAGATAAAGGAAAAGGCGATTAAACACCTGAGGCAAAAAACCAAAAACAAATTGCTGAAGGCTTATCTGGGTTAGATAAAGTTATGTTAACTGGCTGAATATTTCAGTTTGAAACATTTTTTAACAGAGCTTCGTTTTAAAATCTGTTTAAAATGGTTTTCTTTAATAGCCATATTTTTTCATAAATTAAATTATAAAATAACTAAAATTTTTTGCGTATGAAGACAAATCGTTATTTTTTTGAATTACTGTTTGTACTTTTTCTTGGCACTTTATTAATTTCTTCCTGTGAAAAAGACAAAGACCAGCTAAGCGATGAGGTAATAACGCTTGCTGAAACTGAAGCTATTAATAATGCTATTTATGAAGAAATTGACGGCACTGTTGAAACAACTTTAGTAACGCTTGACCTGAATAAATATTCGGAGTCTTCGGTTAAATCAACATCAGCTGATGCATGCCCGGTTATTACTGTTGACCATCCTGATACAACTTACTTTCCTAAAATAGTTACCATTGACTATGGCGATGGTTGTTCATTTGTTTTTAATAATGACACCATCACACGAAAAGGCAGAATAATAATAACTGTAACAGGACGTTACTTTGTAACCGATGCTAAACGAATAATTACCTTTGAAAATTTTTACATTAATGATGTTAAAGTTGAAGGTACACGCACTATTACTAACCTCGGCATTAATGATAAAGGACATCTTACTTTTGGCATTAAACTCGAGGATGGCAAAATAACCTTTAATGATGGAAAGTTTGTCACCTGTGAAAGTGAAAGAGTACGAGAATGGGTCAGGTCAGATGACTGGTCAAATGACACTGTGTATATAACAGGCTGGATAAGTGGTACAAACCTTAATGGCGATAATTATACATGTGAAACTGGTGACCCTCTGGTACTTGTCCATTGTCTGATATTCAATCGTCGTTGGACTATTGTTGATGGCACCCTTGTTATCACAGTAGGTGATGAAACACCCATCACCATTGATTATGGTAACGGAACCTGTGACAGAATTATCAATGTTTCGAAAGACAAGAAATCACGTTCTCTTGAATTTCATTACCGTCATCACTGGAGAGACAGAAAGTTTTAATCACTGAAAATATTTTACTGCATATCAGGTGGCCCTATATCCAGTTTTATCCGGGCTGGCTTAAGGCCATCTGATGTTGCATTAAAAATAATTTCTCCTGTTTCATCAGTAGCCTGAATTATTATCTGTGCGAGTCCGTTAAAAAGTGTGCGCTGCCATTGGGGTGAAGGGTTAAATACCTGAATAACGCCAGGATTAGTATTGGGTTCGTCCCACTGGTGCTTTTTCCTGAACCGCTGACCAGTTACTGCATAGGAATTCAGACCGGCCTTGAGAACCGACTTGTCAATCTGATAGGATTGATTGGGATCATCCCGCCGGACACCGGATGCAATCATTACTCCATTGATATATATTGTCTGATTTTCAACAATGCTTTTTGCAAAAAGATGCACAACCGTATTTTCATCTAATGGGGGCAGATCAAATGTTCCCCTGACAACAATCAAAGTATCTTCATAAGTACGCCAGTCTTTATGTCTCACACTGAACGCAGGAATCCATGAACTATTATCCACGTCAGGAGAAACCTGGGGACAATTTTCCAGTGAATTAACCGGGAATTCTTTCAGGTTTTCAATTTTTGATACAACAATTGATTCAATGAATCGCTCATTTTCATGGCTTGATGGGTCTCCGTTTCCTACGCCAATGATCTTCCCCGGGCCGCTAATTGAAAACCTGATATTATTTTGGGCATCAGGAACCAGATGGCCTTTGCTATCAGTAACTGCAACAGTTAACACCGCAACATCCTGACGATTGGCGTATAATGAAGTTTTGTCAGCACTTAGCAATAAAGATACAGGAGCACCGGTAGTTTCAACTTTCCTTGTCATGATTTCCTTTTTGTTTTTAAAACCACGGGCAAGTAAGGTACCCGGCTGATATGTCACTTTCCATTCAAGGTGCCCGTTGACAGGCACATGCTGCCGGCTAATCTTCTTGCTATTCAGAGAGAGCTCCACCTCATCACAATTACTATATGCAACCACTTTTATCGTATCTCCTTCTTTACCTTCCCAGTTCCAGTGAGGATATATATGTAATACAGGTTCATCAGTCCACCATGCTTTTAAATAGTAAAATATATCTTTAGGGAAACCGCATAAATCAATAATTCCGTATTGTGATGAGACAGCCGGCCAACCATAGGGATTTGATTCTCCGTGATAATCGAAACCGGTCCAGTAACACAATCCTGCCAGAAACGGCCTTTCCGAATAGAATTTCCATCCATACTCTGTTCCCACGTTTTCGGGCATCCTGTTGGTTGGTGCCATGTGGCATATTTCATTGTTTGTAACATAAACGCCCCGTGTGCCAACGGTATTGCTTTCCTCGGTCCCAATACCTGCCTGCCAGGGAAATTTTTGATGGTGCTGGTCAATATTGCCCTGCACAATATAGTTGTATCCCATAACCTGCACAACAGTACCAATTCCGCCGTCCCATCCTCCGCTAACTGCGGCTGTTATAGCACGTGATGAATCGAGCCTGCCGGCATAGTTTTGCATGGTTGAAGCAATACGTGCGCCTTTGATATTACCTTCAATTGCCCATTCTTCATTACCAAGCGACCATAAAATAACCGAAGGATGATTGCGGTCACGTTTGATCAGATTTTCGAGATAATGGAGGTGCTCCTGACTGACACCCATTAACCGGTTCTCATCAATAACCAGCATGCCAAGCCTGTCGCATACGTCAAGTAAAGAAGGCGCCGGCGGATTGTGCGCAGTGCGGACTGCGTTACTTCCCATTTCCTTAAGGCGACGGATCCTGAATTCCTGAAGGGCATCAGGTATGGCAACTCCAACACCAGCATGGTCCTGATGCAGATTTGTACCCTTAATTTTCACCTGTTTCCCGTTAAGGAAAAATCCGCTATCTGCATCAAAACGAACAGTGCGTATTCCAAAAACAGTCTGGTATTTGTCAACCACCTTTCCTTCAGCATAAATAATTGTCAGAAGCTTATGCAGATAAGGACTTTCAATTGACCAGAGTTTTGGACTATCAACCAGAAACATGCTGCGCAATGTATTCTCTGCGCCTTCCTTCAGTGTCTGTTGCTTTTTGATATGCCGGGCAACAGTTTTTCCTTCCGCATCTGTAATAATTTCTTCAACATCGAAAATTGCAGTATGGTTTGATTCGTTAATAATATGGGTGCGTGTGTTAATTTGTGCATGGTGCTTTGCTACATCCAGAGTGGTAGTAATAAAAGTGCCGTTGGATGCCACGTGCAATGGCCATGTTTTTATTAACCATACATGGCGGTAAATGCCCGCACCTTCATAATACCATCCTTCTTCCATGGTTGCATCAACACGCACAGCAACCGTATTTTCGCTACCATAATTGATGTAGTCGGTTATGTCATATTCAAATGTATAGTACCCGCTATGATTGGTTCCGCAATAAAAACCATTGACCCATACAATAGCATTGCGGTGTACTCCTTCAAACTGAATAACAATACGCCTGCCTTTATCGGCTTCAGGAATATAAAATTTCTTCCGGTACCAGCCGATACTATTTTCGGGGAAATTACGCCCTATGGCTTTATATCCATGGCTATGACCTCCCTTCGGATCAAAAGGAAGTTCAACACACCAGTCATGCGGCAAATCGAGAACACGCCATGCCCGGTCATCAAATTCTGCAGCGGCTGGGCCATCGCCATAACCTGTTTTGGCAAAATACGAAAAATAAGCTGTGCCATGGCCAAAATCTTTTGAAGCATCGGTGGCATGACCAAGTGCAAATCGCCAGCCAAAATCCATCAGTATATGTTCACGCGGATTATTTTCTTCCCCTGCAAAAGATGCTGTTCCGGCAAAGAAGGTATATACAATGACCAGAATATTTTTTTTAAACATTAGTTGTTTTAATAGTTTGAATACCATAGATGAGATTTTATTTTTTAAAGCTACATAATTTTTAACTTCTCAGGAAT
>JAJUGM010000223.1 GCA_029268165.1 Bacteroidota bacterium | reverse complement strand
GAATAAGATGGGCATCAGCCGATGATTCCAGTACTATTTCCAGCAAATCCCTCGAAGGCAAGCCCAGGATGGGCCGGCCGTCGGAAGCAAGATTACCGATTGCACCCAGACGGGCATTTATTCTTCTGGCCGTTTCAAAATCAGGAACCAATACAATATTATGGTTTTTTCTCACTTTTTCACCGTACTTATAAATGGAAGAAATTTCAGTGCTCAGACAAAAGCGCACCTCTATATCTCTGGTATTGATATTCGGCAAACCGGGCTCCGGAGGAGTATTTTTAAGGCGAAACAAACCGTTCCCTTCAGGCTCAAGCTTTTCTTCCAGTTCTTTTATCCATTGCGGATGCGTAAAATCGCCTGTACCTACCACATTGATGCCTTTAATTCTGGCCCACTGGTAAAGTGTTTCAAGATTCAGGTCTTTGCTCGTTGCCCTTGAATGCCATGAATGAAGATGTATATCAGCAATAAATCTCATCGGAGAAGTTTCAACAAATCCAAAGTTAGAACGTAGAGGTTTAATCCCAATATTTTCGCTTTGTTTTCTTTTGAACAAGATATAAACCGAAAGACAATCATATTTTATGATGCTGAATAAATACAATCATTTATCTTTACAGTATTAAAATTCTTAATTTATGAAATCTGCAAGTTACTTTAAACTGCTTGTTCCGGCCATTATACTTAGTTTTTCATGCCACAGGAAAGTCAATGTGGACTTAAAAACATACTGTAATCCACTGAACATCAGTTACCGTTTTGCTCTGGATTCCCCTTCACGAAGGGAAGCTGCCGATCCGATGGTTTTGCTTTTCAAAGGAACTTATTACCTCTTTGCTTCCAAATCAGGAGGCTACTGGTATTCCGACGACCTGCTGCAATGGAATTTTATTGAATCAAATTCCATACCCACCGAAGAATATGCTCCAACAACAATTGGCATTGGTGATACAATATATTTTTTAGCTTCATCAGCTACAAAAAGCACTATATATAAAACGTCCGACCCAATGTCGGGCAAGTGGACTGTTGCAAGGGATTCTTTGCCTTTCCCTGTGTGGGACCCAGCTTTTTTTATGGACGATGATAACCGTTTATATCTTTACTGGGGCTGTTCCAACGCAAATCCTATTTACGGCATTGAATTAGATTATAAGAAAAACTTTGATTTAATCGGCAGGCCTGTTGCACTGTTTTCATCTCATCAGGAAAAGTACGGCTGGGAAAATCAGGGCGATTATAATGAACTTGTCAGTCGTTCGCCCTGGATAGAAGGAGCATGGATGAACAAACATAAAGGGAAATACTATCTTCAGTATGCCAGTCCGGGTACTGAATTTAAGAGCTATTCCGACGGCGTTTATGTGTCGGAAAAACCGTTAGGCCCATTTACCCTTGCCGGAAATAATCCTTTCTCATCAAAACCAGAAGGTTTTATTGCCGGTGCAGGGCATGGCGGCACTTTTGCCGATAAATACGGAAATTACTGGCACATAGCTACAATTACTATTTCCGTAAAGCATATGTTTGAACGCCGTATTGCCCTTTTCCCGACATTTTTTGATAATGATGGCGAAATGTATGCTGCTACTGCCTATAGTGATTATCCCCTGTTAGTTCAACAGAAAAAAATATCTTCTCCTGCTGCGTTATTTCCGGGTTGGATGCTTCTGTCATACGGTAAAAATGTAACCGTTTCTTCTTCTGTTGATACCTTACCCGGTAAATTTGCTACAGATGAGAATATAAGAACGTACTGGGCATCAAAATCAGCCAACACAGACGAATGGATAATTATTGACATGGAAAAACCATCTAATGTTTATGCCATTCAGATAAACTTTGCTGAGCACAATACCCGCATTTTCGGACGTAACGACAGTATTTATTATCAGTACCTCATCGAATCTTCATCAGATGGCAATAGTTGGAATGTCCTGGCAGATAAAACCGGAAATACTTTGGATACGCCACATGATTACTTAGTATTGAAACAACCTTTAAGATGCAGGTTTTTGAAACTGACCGCTTTTCATGTGCCTGATGGCCACGTGGCAATAAGTGATTTCAGGGTTTTCGGCAAAGGAACAGGAAACAAGCCGGATGCCGTAAACAAATTTATAGTTAACAGGAATAACAATGATAAAAGGATTGCAGAAATTTCATGGAATAAAGTGCCTGAGGCAACAGGATACACCATTCGATACGGGATTGATAAAAACAAGCTCTATCTTCATTATCAGGTATATACCGATACTTCAGTGGTAATCAGAAACCTGAATGCCGGACTTAAATATTATTTTACTATCGAATCGTTTAATGAAAACGGCATTACAAAAAGCAAGATAATTAATATGGCAGAATAATAATTTGCAAGCATCATTTCTCATAAATATTATTATTTTTAAAATAAAAAAAAGAATAGTAACATGAAACCTACAAGTTGCTAAAATACCCACATAATAATAAGTCCAGTAATATACGATCCGGAAAGCTTATGAAACCATCATACCTATAAAAACAAATTTATTATGAAAACAAAAATACTATTAGCACTTTTATTAAATTTTTTAATTGCATTTTACACATTTAACCAGAGTATTCCGCTTGTTTACAGTGTTGAGAACACAGGTGCTGATTGTTTTGCTCCACCTTTGCAATCGATTACAGAGCTCAAGCGTATTGACCCGCTGCCCGATCCGTTTGAATGGTCAGACGGCAGTGGCCGTATAAGTAGTTTTGAGGACTGGCGCTGCCGTCGTGCCGAAATCGGGGCAGAAATTCAGCATTACGAACTTGGAACTAAACCCGATGCCCCTGATACCCTTATTGCCAATTTCACTGCCGACAGTCTGCTCTTGATTTATATAGTTAAAGGTGAGGATACTCTCACACTCAGTGTTCCCATAACTTTGCCTATTGGCGATGGCCCTTTTCCTGCCCTTATCGGAGTAGGATTTTTCCCCTCAGGCAGCTTACCTGCAGACTTATTTACCAGCAGAAAAATTGCTTTAATACATTTCATGGAATCGCAAATAACGAATGCATGGTCAAACGTACGGGGCGACGGGCCTTTTTTTCAGCTCTATCCCGATAAAACAAGGGGTAAATTTATTGCATGGGCATGGGGCGTGAGCCGTATCATCGATGCATTGGAGAAATGCCCGGAAGCAAAAATTGACCTGTCGCACCTTGCCATTTCAGGTTGCTCCTATGCCGGTAAAATAGCTCTTTTCTCCGGAGCGCTCGATGAACGCATCGCTCTCACCATTGCAATAGAATCGGGTGGCGGTGGGTTCACAGCTTGGCGCGTTACAGAAACACTCAGCGGTAACAGGGAAACCTTGAAAAATGCCCAGGGACAGGCATGGTATTATCAGGGATTATCACAATTTAACAATGCGGTAAACAAACTGCCTTATGATCATCATGAACTGATGGCAATGATTGCACCCCGTGCATTGCTTGTAACCGGGAACCCTAATTATGAATGGATGGCCGATGAGTCGGGCCACGTGGCATCGAAAGCAGCACATGAAGTATGGAAGGCTTTTGGAGTCCCCGACAGGTTTGGCTTTTCAATTGTCGGCGGACACGACCATTGCCTGCTCCCTGAAAGTCAGAGGCCTGCAATAGAGGCTTTTGTTGAGAAATTCCTGCTTGGCGATACAACCGCAAACACCAATATAGCAACCAGCCCTTTCCATCCCGATGTCGACCGATGGATTTCATGGTGGGGTACAGGCGAACCGCCAATTTTTACCAATGCTTCTGAAACAATGTTCAATCCGGCTGACCCTTTTCAAAATTATCCGAATCCTTTCAATCCTTCAACTACTATTGAATATATTGTTCATAACCCTTCGCATGTTAAGCTGCACATCTATAATTCAATGGGTCAACTTATTAAAATTTTGGTTGACGAATTTAAAATTAACGGTAAATATTCTGTTAAATGGGACGGCATGGATACCTGCGGTATTGCAGTGCCTGCAGGAACCTATTTTTACAGGATTAACACAGGAGAACTGTCTTTGGTAAATAAAATGGTTCTGGTTAAATGAGCAATCTGCCCCGATACAATCGTTGTATTTCTTCCAGAATTAACTTTTATCCGCCCGGATGCATTATTATGCGTAGTGCCGGAACATAACATACTATAAAAACCTTTAGTTTAATTGTCATATTTATGAAATGAGTTAAGTCAGCAGCAGGCGATCTGTTAAGAGCCACTGGCTTAAGGAGTATTTAAGGAAAACTGCTTCAGCCTTGACTTTTTTTGCATCCTTTTCTGTGTCAGGACAAAAAAGGATGTGGGGTTTTGGGCAAGGCCCCATTACTATTTACTCCTACACACAAAAATATTTAAAAACATTTATTATACATCCTGATGAATTTGTTTATTCATCTTTCCTGGTTTATAACTTTTTAACCATCATGCTTATTTTAAATACAAAATTGAACTTTCTGTGAATAAATTACTTAAAAAATAGTTATTTTCACCCGATTTTTTTGTAATTTTTGCACGTAAAAGCATATTTAAATTATTCTGTTTTATGCCCTTGTTTTCAACCAGACACCAAATAACGCCACAGAGTATTATCAGGCGTAATAAAAATCTGCTTTTTAATGAGATAGACGGCGAAGTGGTGATGCTGAGCATTGAAAACAGCGAATATTACGGCATGGATAAAATCGGGTCGCGTATCTGGGAGCTGATTGAAAGTCCGGTTTCGGTTAATGAACTGATTGACAAATTGCTGGAAGAATACGATGTAACCCGCGATCAATGCACACACGATACCACAGGGTTCCTTGAACAACTGGCTGAAAAAAAGCTGATTTACATAACCTGATGAGGTCTTTGACATTCAGGATGATGTGCTGACAGAAATAGCATGGTGTTTTAATCATCCGATGCTGTCGTCAGATAAAAGAAAACTTTAAGATGAGTTATTTATTAAATTTGCAGAAATGTTACCATACAGAACAAGTGCAGCTCCTCTTTGCAAGGAAAGCTGCCCGAAGAACTGAGGGGTTTATATGAAACTATTTTATTACATAAGACGTTTAATTACTATACCGGCAATTGAAAGAAAACTGCTGGTAAAGGCATTCTTTCTTTCAGCCGCAGTAAAAATAATGGTTCAGCTCTTACCGCTGAAATATTATCTTTTTATGATCAAAGCCAGCCCGAAATACCTGCTGCCCGAAAATGACAAGCCACAGGCCATACGACTGGCCAGAAAAACCATGCGCAGGGTCGTTCGCTTTGCCCCCTGGCACTGCACCTGCCTGGTGAAATCTATTACTTTGAAGAATCTGCTGAATGGGTTAGGAGTGGAGAGTGATATTGCTTTTAGTATTATTAGGAGAAACAATTCTGATATATTGTCACATTCTTATATAAAAAAGGATAATAAAATTATTTATCTTAGAAATATAGGATTCCCTGAATTATGTGAACTTAGATTTAAAAAAAATTAAAGAGCACTAAAATGAAGAATGAATCTAATAAAAAGAACTGGCATAAACCTTTATTATATAAAATCCATTTTAAAAAAACTGCTGGAGGAGGTCCTGATGACCCTCCAGAAGATGAGTATTATAACCCAGCTGCATCATAAAAAAATGAAGACATATAAATTACTATTTTTGGTATTAACTATTTTTGGTAAAAGTTTTCTTATCTTTTCACAAGAGTGGATTATTTCTTCTAAAATTAAAGGTTCAAATATTGAACCAAAGTATTCATGCATAGATAATCAAAATAATGCTTTAATAATTGCATCATTCACAGATACCATTTATAACCCTTATAATTTAGTATCAAAAGGGCTTCCTGATCTTTTTCTATTCAAGTTTGATCAAAATGGTAAGCTTCTTTGGTACTCAAATATTGGAAGCACGGGTAATGAATTTGCGGGTGGGATAACCACTGATAAGAATAATAATATTTATGTTTCAGGAAATTTCAATAACGTTTGTTATTTTTCAT
>JAJUGM010000222.1 GCA_029268165.1 Bacteroidota bacterium | reverse complement strand
TCCCTTCTGATTGGGAGCCATTATTTATTAATCTAAACGATAATACCAATGAAGGATTGAGGCACAGATCAAAACCTTTTTTCTCTACTCAATTTCATCCTGAAGCGTCTGGTGGCCCAACTGATACTGAATTTTTATTTGATCATTTTATTGACTTAATCGAAAAACAAAAAAATTAATTCAAATTAAACGCCAGGAAGATCAAAGACCCCAATAACACTAAAATTTTTATTATTCAGAATCAACAAAAAATTATTTTCTGATTTGATAAATTATCAAGCTGCTTCTGATAATTCGAAATATCTAAACTGGGCTTTTCTTAATAAATCCTCAAATATCTGGCCGGTTTCCAATGCATCATCATCCCCCTCTTCATAATGCCAGTTAATTATCAGACTCTTTATCCTGTTATTTGCATCGAGGCTTTTTAACATTTCAAGAAGCTTTTTTGCAGAAGCGCTGTTTAAATACTCAAGGTTTATATTAACAGTAACACGTTCAGTGGTTAATCCCGCCACCCATTCCAGAAGCGGTTTATAGAACTTATTGACATCTTCAGGCAACGAGCGGCCTTCAATCAACAATCTTCCATCATCATAAAATTCAATTGCAGGAGTAGAAGCTGTTTTTTCAATTATTATTTCTTTCATAGTGAGTTTTGATTAGTACCTTAATCACTATTACGTAATGGAAAAAAAATTGATTGATAATTGTGACGAATGTAAAATAATAGTTGATATGTAAAAAAAGTTTAGTCATAAACTATTATTTTATCATTTTTATTCTATTTACTATCAATTTACTTATAACACGATGTATTGCTTTTAAATAAAAACAGCTTGATTTCTCAAGCCGTTTTTATGCTCCTCAGCTAGGACTCGAACCTAGGACCCTCTGGTTAACAGCCAGATGCTCTAACCAACTGAGCTACTGAGGAATTTTTTGAATATTGTTAAACCTTCTTTTTTGGGCAGGCAAAGGTAATAGGAAAACATGAAATTAACAATATATTTGTGTAAAAATTTACTATTTCATCAGTCAGTTATGAAAAAGATATTAGGCATAGGAAATGCTCTGGTTGACATTATTATCATGCTTACCAGTGATACCATTTTAAATTACTTTAGATTGCCAAAGGGCAGTATGCAACTTGTTGACGCTTCATCTGCCATTACAATAGAAAAAGCCTGTAATAAACTTAATAAAATAATGGCATCTGGCGGTTCGGCTGCTAATACTATTCATGGCCTAGCTCATCTCGGCATTTCTACTGCGTTTTTGGGTACAATTGGAAATGACGAGATGGGAAATTTTTTTCATGATGATCTGAAAAATGCAGGTATTGTTCCGGTATTATCAAGAATAAATACTGAAACAGGCAGGGCAATTTCTCTGGTAAGTCCGGATAGTGAAAGAACCTTTGCGACTTTTTTAGGTGCAGCTTCACAAATAGCTGAAGACCAACTAAAAAATAATATATTTCAAGAATATGATATTTTATATCTCGAAGGATATTTGGTGCAACAGAGCGATTTTATGGAAGCTGCTATAAAAAAGGCAAAAGCTCATAATATGCTCATTGTGCTTGATTTGGCCAGTTATAATATAGTTGAGGCTCATATTGATTTTTTAAAAGAAATTGTTGAAAAATATATCGATATCATTTTTGCAAATGAAGAGGAAGCTTTTGCCTATACCGGTAAAAATAATCCGTTTGATGCATTGCATCAGCTGGCTGCTGTAACTCAAATTGCAGTTGTAAAAACCGGAGAAAAAGGATCGTTGGTGCAAAAAGGTAATAATATTTGTCAAATAGGGGTTACCAGGTCAACGTCAATTGATACAACAGGAGCAGGTGATTTATATGCAGCCGGGTTTTTATATGGATACATTCATGATCTAACGCTTCAGAAGTGCGGCGAAATAGGAGCTTTACTTGCAGGCCATGTTATTGAAAATCTCGGCGCAAAAATACATTCAACCCGCTGGAATGAAATTAAAAATGAAATTACTAGGATTATGCAACAATCAGAATAGTCCATGAATTTCAGCATTAACTTTATCAATTACAACACTTAAATCTTCGGGTTTATCTATGAAATTATAACTATCAACATCTACAATCAGTAATTTGCTCATATTATATGAATCTACCCATGCTTCATAACGTTCATTTAGTCTTTTCAAATAATCGAGTCTGATATTATCCTCATATTTTCTTCCTCTTTTTTGAATCTGTTTAACAAGAGTCGGAACTGAGGCTCTGAGGTAAATAACAAGGTCAGGAGGCTGAATTAATGAACTGAGCATGGTAAATAATGTAAAATAATTCTCAAAGTCACGTGTTGACATTAATCCCATTGAATGAAGATTAGGCGCAAATATATAGGCATCCTCATAAATTGTACGGTCTTGTATAAGAGTTTTTCCCGAGCGACGAAATGATAATATCTGATTAAAACGAGTATTTAAAAAATAGATTTGCAGATTAAAAGACCAGCGCTGCATATCATTGTAAAAATCAGTAATGTAAGGATTATCTTCCACATCTTCAAAATGCGCATCCCAGCCAAAATGTTTTGAAAGCAGGCTAGTTAAAGTTGTTTTACCGGAACCAATATTCCCGGCAACTGCAATGTGCATACTCATAATCAATTAAATGTAAGGTTCAGTTTTTTATTATTACTGTGGATAAATTTAATGTATTTTATGAATGTTTTTCAAATTTTTATCAATCTGTAAAAGTTCTTCAACATATTTTCTGTCATTTGAAAGCCGTGGCACTTTATTCTGTCCTCCAAGCTTTCCTTTTTCCTGTAACCAATGATAAAAAGTGCCTTTTTCAACGCTATTGATAACCGGTTTGTCCAAAGTAATATTTAGGTACCTTTTTGCTTCATAATCAGAATTGAGCGACATTAGGGCATTATCCATCAGGGTGGTGAAATGATCAAGATCGTCAGGAGGAATAGAAAATTCAATTACCCATTCATGAGATCCCTTTTTATTATCACTCATAAAAACAGGAGCTGCAGTAAAATCAGTTATTTGAGCACCTGTTTTTTCACAGGCTATACCTAGTGCTCTTTCAGCATTATCTATTATTACTTCCTCTCCGAATGCATTAATAAAATGCTTTGTCCTGCCTGATATAATGATTTTGTGAGGATAGGTGGAAGTAAATTTAACGGTATCGCCGATGATATAACGCCATAATCCCGAATTGGTTGATATGACAAGAGCATAGTTTATTCCTTTTTCAACCTTATCAATGGTTACTGCTTTGAAGTTATTATTAAAATAATCATCCATTGAAATGAATTCGTAAAATATTCCGTAATCTAACATCAACAACAATCCCTCATCTTCAGGATCGTCCTGAATAGCAAAAAAACCTTCGGAAGCATTATATGCTTCAAGATAATGCATGTTCACCGAGGGAATAATTTTTTTGAATTGTTCCTTATAAGGTATAAAACTAACGCCGCCATGTATAAACAATTCAAGATTCGGCCAAATTTCCAGGATATTATTTTTCCCGGTATATTGCAAAATATATTTTAACATCACAAGATTCCAAGAAGGAACCCCCGCAATATTTGTAACATTTTCATGAATGGTTTCACGGGTTATTTTTTCAAGCTTTTCTTCCCATTTATCAAGTAATGCAACATCATGACTTGGAGTTCTGATAAATTCAGTCCAGAACGGAAGATTTTCAATAAGTATGGCACTCAGATCGCCATAATATGACTGATTATTATAGTTGTCAATCTTATGACTTCCGCCTAAAGTAAGACCTTTCCCCAGAAAAATTTTTGAGTCGGGATTATTTTGTAAATAAAAGGTTAACACATCTCTGCCTCCTCTGAAATGACATTCTTCAAGGCTATCTTTACTCACCGGAATAAATTTACTTTTATCGTTGGTAGTACCTGATGATTTTGCAAACCACTTTACCTCGCCTGGCCACAACAAGTTACTTTCTCCTTTACGCAAACGAGTGATATAGGGCTTTACATCATCATAACTTTGAAAAGGAACTCTTTGCTGAAACTCTTCGATTGATGTAATTGTTGCATATTTATATTTTAATCCCCACTCAGTATTTGAGGCCCTGGATAGCAATTTCATGAAAGTTTCTTCCTGCACTTCATAAGGATGCTTCTTTATCAGTTCAATCTGATATATCCTCTTTAAATTCAGCCAATTAATAAGTGAGGTCAGTAAGGTCATACATCAACCTGCTCATTTGGCGGTAAAAATAAATAATCGAAATATGAATAACAAGCAAAGCACATTCCATGTAATAAATATTTAATTTGAAATAGTTAAAAATTTAAAATTGAAAGTCTGTTAAATAATGCACAAAAACTAAAAAATAGCATATATTTTTATCATTCCATCCAATATGTCTGTGAGGGAAGGTGTTGTATTTTACCATCCTGAGTTCTAACTATAATATTAGTTATATAAAAAACCGTTCCGGAAGGTATTTTTAAAATATTCTCCTTCTGAAAAGATGATAGCTGGTTGCCCGTTATACGTATTCCTGATAAGCCTATATTTTCAGTTGTAATAGTGCATTCAATCAATGTATAATAATCATTTTTCATATAATTTAGCGGCATCAATAAATCAATTGTTTTCAAATTCATTATTTCATCTTTGTAAACAGTACCTCCCTGTTTCCCGGCAAAAAGTACTACCGGAAAGGGTAAAGGCCTAACCTTGAAAATTAATGAATCTGATTCTAATTTTTCACCATTTGTATTATAAATGTCAACATATACTGTTGTTTGACCTTCTTTTTCAACCCTAGCAATATACTCACCATCCGAACCTTCAATTTTACCTTGGCTTATTCTGACTTTCAGCAGCGTTTTTTCATTATAAGTTGTTCCCAATGTGATTGGATTATCAATACCTATATATAAAATGTTTTCTTGGCTTTCAGAATTGTTCACAATCGTTGAATCGGGCATGATCAATGAAAGAACTCCGGCCATGCAGCCTGGTCTGGCCTCTTTAAAAAAAGCCAGAACCTGATATGTTTTAGTTCTTTTACATATGTAATCAAATTGCTGATAGTCTTCACCTGTTTCAGTATTATATGTACTTCCAAGTAAAACAGTTTTATCATATAATTGTAAAACTCCTTTTCCTTCAAGTTCAGATGCATTAACTAGTGTGAAACGGTAGTGCATTCCTTCATTAAGTAATACCGAGTATCTGCCAACAGGCAAAGGTCTGTTCATAGTGCCTTCTCCAAATTTTACCTTAAACTCTTTAATTGTAATTGCATTTGGACCGCTTTTTGAAGCTGCCAGTTCAACCAGTTTATTATTACATTGTGCTAACAAACCATGAATATTTGCGAAAAATATTATAGTATAAAAAATAATTAATTTTTTCATCTCATTCATTTATTGATTTAAATGCTTTTCATAAATAATAATATCAGCAGCAACCATAATCGAAAAGGATTGCTTTCTCAGCTGAAACCACGTATGATCGAGAGAATAATGCCAGGTATTATTACATTTCCGGCTTCTGGTATATCCTAATCGCTGACCATAACTAATAACGGCAGGAATCTCGTCATCAATTTCTGTATCTTGATCATAAATTGAAATATCAGCAAAATCTTCACCCTGAACATAAAAATCATAATCATTAGGGAAAACACCTTCCATAGCAATAAAAAAACCCGGATATTTTACTTGCAGATTATATGCTTTAATATCAACAGGAATCCATCCAGATTTTTTTCGTGGTTTAACTACCAATATTTCAGGTAATATATCTTTACCTGGTTTACCACTCAGAGAATCCACATCATATACCCTTACACGAAATGGAGCATCGGTATTTCCTTCTTCCGAAAGAAAATACCACAGAGTTTTAATTTTTACACAACAATCTTGATTAACATTTACAAATAATGCTACCTGTTGACCATGTGTATCCATATATAATGAACCGGAAGGGCGATGTTTTCGATT
>JAJUGM010000221.1 GCA_029268165.1 Bacteroidota bacterium | reverse complement strand
CGATAAGTTGCCAGCAGTTATCAGAAATATTAGAAACACTATTCTGTCACATGGCGGAGAAATTCATTTCGGATCAAGAGTAACCGACCTGATAATTAAGGCCGGAAAAATAACCGGCGTTGTAACTGAAGACGGTAAAATTTTTGATTCCAAAGCTTTAATACTTGCCACCGGACATTCAGCCCGCGATATATACGAATTACTGAATAACAAGGGGATAGCCCTTGAAACCAAACTGTTTGCCATGGGAGTAAGAGTTGAACATCCGCAGGAACTGATAGATACCATTCAATACCATGGTAAAAAAAATGAATACCTCCCTGCAGCTGCATATAGCATCGTAGAGCAGATAAATAACCGGGGTGTTTATTCATTCTGTATGTGCCCCGGGGGTCGAATAGTACCTTCTGCAACATCATCCGATGAGGTTGTTGTAAACGGCATGTCTGATTCAAAGCGCAGTTCACCTTTTGCCAACGCAGGCATTGTAGTTCAGATAACCGAAAACGATCTCAGGCCTTATCAGAAATATGGGGCATTGGCCGGACTGACCATGCAGCAACAATTAGAGCAGCTATGCTTTGAAAAAGCCGGAAATATTTTTAAATCGCCCGCACAACGGCTGACCGACTTCGTGAATCGTAAAACATCAGCCACACTCCCGCAATCATCCTACAGGCCCGGAATAGTGCCTTCGGACCTGAGCAGCTGGCTGCCCGCCTTTATTAATGACGCATTGAGAGAAGGATTCAAAAAGTTTGATAAAAAAATGAAAGGTTTTCTCACCGCAGAGGCCGTAATACATGGCGTTGAATCACGCACTTCGTCTCCGGTTAGAATTCCCAGAAAAGCTGATACCTGGCAGCATATTGAAATTGAAAATCTTTTCCCATGCGGAGAAGGTGCCGGATATGCCGGAGGTATCATCTCTTCGGCTATCGACGGAGAAATAAGTGCTGAAAAATGCTTCAGATATATTCAGATGGAATAATAGCTAATAAATATCTACATCTTGGTTGTTGATTCTTCCCCAATAGCTATTGTGGTTTGGCTCATTTATAAGCCCCTCCGCATAAATTCAGAACAAAAGACGGCCACAGCGGCAGAAACGTTTAATGATTCTGCATGATTTTTCTGACGTGAAAATGATGGTATGCTCAGAGAAAATCTTATATACTTCTTAATTGAATCCTGAATGCCTCTCGACTCATTGCCAAAAATTAACATACCGGTGTTACTCAGTTTTGAATTGTAAATTGAAGGTCCTTCGATAAAAGACCCGTAGACAATGTAATCATCAAAAAAGCTCATCTTATCAAGCAAGGTTTCCAGATTAACATAAAATAACGGTACGCGCAAGACAGAGCCCATAGATGCCTGCACCGCTTTAGGATTAAAACAGTCGGCACAACCATGCGAACAAAAAATCGTGTTGATTCCAAACCAGTCAGCTATGCGGATTATGGTGCCCAGATTACCCGGATCCTGAATTGTATCAAGCCCTATTGATAACTGTTTTTTTAAATCATTCTCATGAAAACTGAACTGAGGTATTGACAATACAGCCAGCACACCTGTAGGACTTTCAAATGAAGTTATTTTGCTGAAAAACGGTTCGGATACTTCAGTGATTTCCTTGATTCCCCGGTGCAATAAATGCTGATTTGCCCTGAGCCACCCGGTAGTTGCCACTAATTGAACTATCGATTCTTTTCTGTTGCTAAGTAATTCCGAAACCAGCTTGTCACCTTCCATGATAAAAAGGCCCGTCTCTGATCTGAATTTCTTTTGTTTCAGACGATTAATGAATTTTATTTTATTTTTGCTCAGCAACTTAATTATTTTAATATCAAAAATAATAATAAGCTCAAATCTTTCTCTATGTTAATAAAAATGATTTTTATAGCTAAAATTCTTTAAATAATATTCGTTAAAATTATCTTTGTCCTTACAAATTATTGTAGTTGCATTCTTTACATGAAGGGAGTTATCAAATCCGTAGTTCTGATGAAAAGATTTTTCACCTTTCTTTTATTTAACAGACATGTAAAAATCACTACACTTGTTATTTTAATAGCATCTTTTTTCTTTTCCTGTTCTCCGGCACGAAGGATTCCCGATGACAAATACCTGCTCAAAAAAAACAAACTTGAAATCAATTCTAAAGATATCCCGCCTGAAAAACTATCAGGTTATATACAGCAAAGACCTAACAAAAAAGTACTTGGTTTAAGATTTCATCTTTGGCTTTATAACATGGCAAATCCTGCAAAACAAGGATGGCCTCACGGATGGTTACGAAAAATCGGCGAGGAACCTGTGGTTTATGACCTTATATTCAGTCGTAATTCGAGCCAGCAATTAAAACAATACCTTGAAGACAAAGGATTTTACTATGCCGAGGTTAAAGATTCAACAAAACTTAAAGGCAGAAATGCAATTGTTACCTACACAATAAATCCTAATGAACCATACCGGATCAGGAGTATCAGGTATCTGATAGAAGACACTTCCATTGTGTCAATTATTATACCTGATACTGTTAATTCATTGATTCGCAGAGGAAGGTTATTTGACAAAGAATTGCTTCAAAAGGAAAGAGAGCGCATTGAAAAAGTAATGAAAGAACTAGGATATTACCGGTTTTCAAAAGAATACATCTTTTATGATGCCAAACTGGTTCCGTCAACATATTATGTTGACCTGACAATGGTTATAAAGGATTTTGTTGAAGGCGAAATGAACCAAAAAACAAAGATCCGACCTCATATCTGCTACAGGATAAATAATGTTTATATTTATCCCGACTTTGCGCCGTTAACCTTTTCAAGGCAACAGCAGGAAACGCAGGTAAATTCCGACACTTCATTTTATAAAAATACATTTTTTGTATATAACAGGAATCCAAAAATAAAATATAACACCCTTATTTACAGAAATCAAATAATAAAGGGTAATTATTACAAATTAAGCGATGTTGAAAAAACATACAGAAACTATTCATCACTTGGCCTTTTCAGGTTAGTCAATATTAATTTTACGGAAGATGACCCGATACCGTTTACTGAAAACGAAAAATATCTGAACTGCTCTATCGAATTAGCCCGTAAGCGTGTGCAGTCATACCAGACTGAAATAGTAGGTACAAACTCATCAGGTGACTTTGGGGCCAGGGGGAATATATTGTATCAGAACTGGAACCTTTTCCGCGGAGCAGAAATATTCAGCTTCAGGGTTACAGGCGCTATTGAATCAATGAAGAACAGGACCAAAAACGAATATGCATGGATGAAAGAAATAGGGGGTGATGTCAGGCTTAGTTTCCCGAAGTTTCTTGCACCACTCAAAATGGAGAAATTTGTCCGCCGATTTTATCCCAAAACAGCTATAACCATAGCTTACAATTATCAAAGCCGTCCTGATTTTACGCGTTCAATTGCCAATATTTCATATTCATATAACTGGGAAGGCAATAAATATTTCAAACATTCAATATGGCCTTTTGAGGTAAACTATGTTCAGATTTACGAAAACAGGTCAAATAAAAACTACCTCGATTCAATGCGCAGAACCTGGCTGGGATTTAGTTTTGAAGACCATATGGTATCTGATATCAGATATGAGCTTGAATTTAATAGTCAGAAACTTGGTAAAAGCCGCGATTATATTTTTACACGCATTAACCTTGAATCATCGGGTAACCTGGTTTATGCGGCAAACCGTTTGCTAAAAAGCGATACTGTTGATGGCCAGTACCAGATACTGAATACGCCTTATTTCCAGTATTATAAAGGCGATTTCGATTTCCGGTATTATAATATAATCGATAAATTGAATAAGGTGATTTATCGAATATATGTAGGCCTTGGTTATCCGTTTGGAAATTCCGGGGCATTGCCATTTGAAAAGAAATTTTTTGCCGGAGGACCTAATAGCGTAAGGGCATGGCGTGGTTTTGAATTAGGCCCCGGTTCATTTACCGAGGCTGACACAAATAGATTTTTCCAGTATCCCATTAATAAAGGTGACATAAAACTTGAAGGCAATTTTGAATACCGCTTTAAAGTGATCTGGAAACTTGAAGGGGCGTTCTTTGTTGATGCGGGTAATATCTGGGCAATCAGAAAAGAAGATAACCGGCCGGGCGCTCTTTTTTCATGGGACAAATTTTATAAAGAAATAGCAGTTGGCACAGGGCTTGGATTCCGTTTCGACTTCTCTTTCCTGCTTATTCGTTTTGATTTTGGTATTAAAATGCGTGATCCTGCCATTCAGGATGGAAGCAGGTGGATTGATTTTAATAATAAAACCGATTATAAATTCCTGCCCTTTAATTTAGGTGATAACCAAAAATCAAGGCTCGTAATACAGTTTGGAATTGGATACCCCTTCTGATGCCACTGAATAGACAAGTCAGTCTTTGAGTAAGATACTGAATTCAAGATCGTAACCGTTAGTTCTGAAAAAATATTAGCGTAAACTATGAGAAAAAAAATTCAGGATTATTTAAACTTTTCGTCAATCGAACGCACAGGCATCATTGCGCTTATGGTAATTATATTCATCCTGATTGCAGGTAATTTATGGCTGAATAAAGCCCATTTCCCTGAAAGGGAATATGATTACAGTGGTTATAAACTGCAGGTCGATTCATTCAGAAAATCACTCAGTGATACATCAGGATTGCAGGCTCAGAGAAAATCTGTCTGTAAGGCTGAAAATACACTATTCTGTTTTAATCCGAATACTGCATCAATACATGAACTGGAAAAACTGGGTATTAACAAAATAATTGCCCGTCGCATAGTAGCATACCGCAATAAAGGAGGCAGGTTCTTAAAGAAAGAAGACCTGCTTAAAATATATGACTTTGACTCTGCCCTCTATGCTTTGTTATATCCCTATATAAGCATACCCAAAGATAGCGCAGCGGTAATTTCAGGGGAAAAACACATCAAAACTTCCCCATACTTTATCATTGAATTAAATAATGCAGATACCACAGAACTGAAAAAGTTACCCGGGGTTGGATCTGTTTTGGCATTAAGAATTATTAAATACAGAAACTTACTTGGAGGATTCTATTCAGTTCAACAGCTGAAAGAAGTATATGGAATTTCCGATTCATTATTTATAAAGATAAAGCCGTATCTAAAAACAGATACAGCTTTAATAAATAGGATACAGGTAAATGAAGCCGATAAATACAAGCTAAGCCGGCATCCTTATGTGGGTGAATTTACTGCCGGGGCAATACTTGCATACCGTAAGTCATGCGGCAAAATTAAAACATTTGAGGAACTTATAACTAATAAAATCATTGCCCCTTCAGAAAAGGATAAAATAAAGCCGTATTTTTTATTTAATTAATTGACGGGATTTTTTTATTATTCATTACTTATTGAAAATAAATGAATCATTGTTAAATGAATAATTTAAGACTTAAAAACATTAAACTCAAAGGATATAAGTCTATTAGTCCTGAAGGGCAGGACATACCTATAGGTGATATTACAGTTTTTTTAGGAGCTAATGGAGCAGGGAAAAGTAATGTTGTTTCATTTTTTCAGATGTTAAATTATATGACAACCGGCTCACTTCAGAGTTTTATAGGCCAAAGTGGTTCGACCAATTCGCTTCTTTTTTTTTGGCTCAAAGAATACTACCCGGATGTCAGCTGAAATTACTTTTGCAGATGATACTTCAAAAGATATTTATTTTTTTAGCCTTTCACATGCCGCCGGTGATACGCTAATCTTTACCGAAGAAACTCTTTCATGGCATGATTATCGTAAGCCAAAACCTTTCAAAGTCTCGCTGGATCCAGGTGTTAAAGAATCAGGTTTGTATAATTACTGTAAAAATGAGAATACAAAAACCGGCAGAATAATTTATAATTTGTTGAAGAAATGCCAGGTTTTCCAGTTCCATGATACTTCAAAAGAAGCAAAAATTAGAAATAGTGGATATATTAATGATAATGCTTTTTTAAAAAGCAGTGGCGGGAATCTTGCAGCATTTCTATATT
>JAJUGM010000220.1 GCA_029268165.1 Bacteroidota bacterium | reverse complement strand
TTACAAGTCATTCATAAGATTTGATTGTTAATTTTATATTTTTTATTTACGTAATATGTATATTTTTTTATCGTCTTAATTTTCAATTATATAATTTATTATTCCGTAAAACGGAGAGAAGTTACGGATCAAATACAAAAGAAGGCCACCGCACCTTTAGTGCCTATCATCCGCCGGTTTTTGTAAGAGGATTAGCAGGAAACAATGAATTACTTGAACATACTGCAGGTGAAATAGTTAATGGGAAGCCTCAGCAGGATGTGTGGATTATCAGAAAAGCATAGATGCCTGATTTACTTTTTGTGTTTATAGTGTATTACCGGCGCCTGCCTAAGCCGGCCGGCAGCTTCTTCAGGATTTACCGGGTTGATAATATTGCCACCGCCTGACTCAAAACCTGCCAGGTATTTTAGTTTATCGGGTGAACGCATAGGTGGATAAAATTCGGTGTGGAAATGAAAATGATCATTTTCAGGATTGTTGTCAGTAGGAGCATTATGCAACATGGTAATATTGGGGAATGACATGTTATACAAATTGTCAAATTTTACAATTAGCTGATGATGAATTTCAGCATAAGCCAGGGTTTCTTCATCTGTAAGGTCGGTAATCCGGGCTACATGTCTGCGTGGTACGATATAGGTTTCATAAACAAACCGGGCAAAAAAGGGAATAAAAGCCACAAAATGCTCATTCTGGCATATAATACGTTTTCCTTTTTCCAGTTCATTACGCAGGATTGCTTCAAGCAACCCCTCGCCATGGCTCCTCCGGTAATCGGTAAACGACTCAAGCTCACGCTTTACAATACGCGGAATAAAGCCTGTGGCATATATCTGCCCGTGAGGATGAGGGTTTGAAACGCCAATAACCTTGCCTTTATTTTCAAATATCAGCACATTATCAATTTTCGGATGGCTTCCCAGTTCAGCATATTCTTTTTTCCAGAGACTGACAACGTCCGCTAATTCACCTACGTTCATCTCAGCAAGTGTAATGTTATGCCTGGGGGTAAAACAAATAACCCTGCAGGTACCATGCACAGGTTCTACGGTTTCAAGTTCACTTTTATGGTGAACATCGGGTGCATCCATTGAAAACGATGCAAAGTCATTTGTAAAAGCATAAGGTTTTATATAATCAGGATTTTTAATTCCCGAAGCCCTTGTTACGCCGGGGCATAAATAACACTTCGGGTCAAATTCAGGTTCTTCTGAACCTGAGGCAGAAATTGTTTCACCTGACCATGGTCTTTCACTTGTAGTTGCTGCCAGAACAACCCATTCTTTAAGCAACGGATGCCAGCGCCTTTCCCAGTTTCCCTTGAAATTCATTCAGCAATATTTTCAATATCAGAATATTTCTATTCTTCCTGCACCATTACCGATTTCAGCGATATAGAAATCAGCTTTCAAACCGGTTTTCTTATTATAGTTTTCGCCTACATTATTAATAAAGTTATTAATTTCATTTTCCGGAACCAGGCTGACGGTGCATCCTCCGAAACCGGCTCCTGTCATCCTTGAGCCTAAAACTCCCGGAATTTTTCTGGCTTCCTCAACCAGTGTATCCAGTTCATAACCTGTAACTTCATAATCATCCCGCAGTGAATCATGCGAACCATTCATCAGCTGTCCAAATTTTTCAATATTGCCTGTATTCAGCTCTTCAACAGCACGCTTTGTGCGGTCAATCTCGGTAACAACATGTCTGGCCCTTCTACGTATGGTTTCATTTGCTATTTTCGGTTCCAGTATCTTAAATTCTTCCAGGTCAATTTCGCCCAGAAACGAAATAGGTTTATAGGGACGAATGAACTCCACAGCCTTTTCACATTCTGCACGCCGTTCATTATATTTGGAATCAGCCAGCCCCCTGCGTTTGTTGGTATTTGAAACAATCAATTTATAACCTTTAAGTTTTAAAGGTACTAGCTTGAAATCAAGTGTAATACAATCAAGAAAAATTGCTGAATTGGCCTTACCCATGGCCGAGGCGAACTGATCCATAATACCGCAGTTAACCCCTACAAATTCATTTTCAGCACGCTGGCCAAGCTTAGCTATCTCAACACCATTAAGCCCCGCATCAAATAGCTCATTAATTGCTACTGCTGTGGCTATCTCAATGGATGCCGAAGATGAAAGGCCTGCACCATTGGGAACATTACCATAAAATAACATTTCCAATCCGGTCAGCTTAATCCCCAGCTTCAGAAATTCGTTTAAAACACCAAGCGGATAATTCACCCATTTATCATCCTGCTTCTTATTGATATCGCTTATATCAATGACAGACTTATAGTTAATATTAACCGAAGCCAGCTTCAGCAGCTTGTCATCACGTTTCCGTACTACCAGGTATGTGCCAAAATTCAATGCACAGGGGAAAACGTAACCTCCGTTGTAATCGGTATGTTCTCCGATAAGGTTTACACGTCCTGGGGCAAAGAAAATATATGATTTATGCTGTGATGCCCCGTATAATTTTTCAAATTCCTTCTTTAGTGCTGAAATATCCATTCTTCCTTTAATTAAAAAAACAAAAGTATTGAAAAATATTATTTATGCAATTATTGTCTGTTGCATTGGTTTATTTTTTTCCTTTTTTCCTTTATTTTTATGCCCAAAATAAAATAAGATGATAAAACTTATGAGGCAAAAAGCGTGGTTTCTTATTCCTTCTCTTTTTGTAATAGTTTTATCCGCCGTTTTTATTTTATTATCCACTAAGGCTGATTTACACCTATTGCTGAATAAATTCCATACCGCATTTTTCGACAGTTTTTTTAAAATAGCCACTTATTTGGGTGATGGTGTGGTGGTCGTAATCATAGGTCTCCTTGCTTTAGTTTTATCATTGCGTTTAAGTGCCTTTATTATCACGACTTATGCAGCTACGGGAATTTTTGTGCAGCTGCTGAAACATTTTTTCTTTACTGATGTTTTGAGGCCTGCAGCCTATTTTAAAGATATTGCAACCCTCTATCTGATTGAAGGCGTAAGGTTATATCACCATAATAGTTTTCCTTCAGGCCATGCCGCTTCAGCTTTTGCCCTGTTTCTTTGCTTGGCAGTTTCAACCAATAAAAAATTCATGCATTTCTTATGCTTTTTAATGGCTTCAATAACTGCCTATTCAAGGGTTTACCTGTCACAGCACTTTCTGATTGATGTTTTAACAGGGGCAATTATCGGCATAGCCGGTGCGGTTGGGTTTTATTATGTTTTCTACGGAAAGGAAAGAAACTGGCATAAGCTTTCTTTATTAACTCTATGGCGAAAATGAGAAATAAAATTATACCAGACTGGTTGATATATCTGACTGTTGCCATAGTTTCAGGCCTTTTATTCATTCCATTTATCGGAGGTATGCACCTTTTTGACTGGGATGAAATTAACTTTGCTGAATCGGCCAGGGAGATGATTGTTACAGGTGATTACCTCACGGTGCCTATCAATTTTCAGCCATTCTGGGAAAAACCGCCTTTGTTTATCTGGATGCAGGCGCTTTCAATGAAATTATTCGGCATTAATGAATTTGCTGCGCGTTTTCCAAATGCCGTATGCGGAATTATCACCCTGTTACTGCTTTTCCATAAAGGCAAAAAACTATATGGAAGCCTGTTTGGCCTGTTATGGGTAATGACTTATGCAGGCTCTATATTATCATTTCTCTATTTCAAATCAGGAATTATTGATCCGTGGTTTAACCTTTTTATATTTATTGGTATAAGTTATGCCTCCAGATTTTATCAGGAAGACAGAGCCCGTGGATTAAATATGGCATTGGCTGCCTTTTTCATCGGGCTGGCTACATTAACAAAAGGTCCCGTTGCTCTGCTCATATTGATGCTTACCGTAACAGTTTATGTTATTATCAATAAATTCCGTATAAAATTCAGGTGGACGGAAGTACTGCTTTTTGCTTTTGTTTATTCTATTACAGGGGGCTTTTGGTTTATCCTGCAAGTGCTTAAAGGTAACGCTGCAATAATTATTGAATTTATTAATTATCAGGTACATTTGTTTAAATCTCAGGGTGCCGGGCATGGCGGATTCCTGCTGTATCACTTTGTAGTATTGTTTTTCGGCATGTTTCCATCATCCATTCTCGCTATTGGCGAATTATTCAGAAAAACCAGCCACGACTTAAGCCAGGCTGTTTATCATAATTTTATGAAAATCCTTTTCTGGATAGTTCTCCTGCTTTTTACCATTGTTCGCACCAAAATAGTCCATTATTCTTCGCTTTGCTATTTTCCTTTAACTTATTTTGCATCCGTTTTTCTCTACAGGCTTTATAAAAGTGAAATACAACTAAAAAGGTATATTTTATGGCTTATAACTGTTACAGGCAGCCTTTATGTGATACTGCTTGCCTGCGCTCCTTTTGCTGATAAATTAAAGTTAATGGTCATCCGATATATTAAAATTACTGACCCCTTTGCCCTTGCCTGCCTGATGGCCGATGCAGGCTGGAAAGGTTATGAAGGTATTCCTGCCGTTATCCTTTTGGCCGGTTTAATTATTTTAGTGGCAAATAAAAAATTAAATGTTTTTAAACGTTATGTATATTTTTTAATCTGCTCGGTAATTTTTATTTTCCTTTCGGTAATATTTATTGCTCCGCGTGCTGAAAGGTACTCACAACATGCGGCAATAGCGTTTTTTAAATCAGTAAGCCATGAAGATGCATACATTGAAACACTCGGATATAAAAGTTATGCACACCTTTTTTATGGCAGGAAGATGCCGGCCGGCAAACATGAAGCCTATTCAAAGGAATGGCTGTTAAAAGGAAATATCGATAAAAAGTTATATTTGTCGCTTAAAGCTGATAAAAAACACCGATTACTCAGTCAGTATCCAGATTTAAAGGTGCTTTATGAAAAAAACGGCTATGTATTCTGTGTACGCGAAATACCATAAAATATGATTAATAATAAAACAATTACCGTTGTCCTTCCGGCATATAACGCTGAAAAAACACTGGAACAGACTTATCGCGAAATTCCGTTTGATATTGTTGATCATGTCATACTGGTTGATGACCTTAGCCGTGACAAAACAGTTGAAAAAGCCCGTGAGCTGGGAATAAAGCATATTATTACACATAAACAAAACAAAGGATACGGAGGCAATCAGAAATCGTGCTATAACAAAGCCCTGGAAATAGGTTCGGACATCATAGTTATGTTACATCCCGATTATCAGTATACGCCCAAACTAATTCACTCCATGTGTTTTCTTATAGCCAACAATGTATATGAAGTTGTGCTAGGTTCGCGCATCCTTGGGAAAGGAGCATTGAAAGGCGGAATGCCTTTATATAAATACATTGCCAACAGGCTTTTAACAATGACACAAAACCTGCTGATGAATCAGAAATTATCGGAATATCACACCGGTTACCGTGCGTTTAGCCGTAAAGTACTGGAAACAGTAAATTTTAATGACAACTCCGATGATTTTGTATTTGATAATCAGATGCTGGCACAGATATTTTATGCTGGGTTTGAAGTGGCCGAAATTACATGCCCTACAAAATATTTTGACGATGCTTCATCTATTAACCTGAGGCGCAGTATAAAATATGGCCTTGGGGTATTATCTGTTTCCCTTTCTTATTTTCTGCAAAAAACAGGAATTTGCAGGTTTAAAATCTTCAATAGCACGAAACACAAATCATAGCATTTAAAAATTGAATAACTGACAAACGATTCAATGATAAATGTGAGATATTAGATGCAAGATACAAGATTAAAGATGACAGGACATGGACTATAGCATTCAGGTTGGCAGAAATCAAATTGTAACTATTTGGGTTTTTTTCACAATCTTTGGACAAAATTGAAGTTTGACTTCAAAATTGCCCATAATACCGGTTGAATTACATTAAACCCAAGTTTCAAGGGAATACTTCCTAACCAGGCTCAAATTTACTTTTTTATAAAAATTTTTCAAAAATTATTTTTAGAGGAATCTTTCAAATATTCTGTATTTTTGTAATTTCTATGCACTATCCAT
>JAJUGM010000219.1 GCA_029268165.1 Bacteroidota bacterium | reverse complement strand
GAATTATAAATTTTCTCAATGTTTTTCATTTGTTCATCCGTTAGTATACTCATATCGCCTGCCAAGATATTTGATTTAACCTGATCAGGTGTTGAAGCGCCGGGAATAACACAGCTTACTGCATCGAACATCAGAATCCAACGCAAGGCAAGAGCAGGCAGACTGGTATTCTGAAAAGTTTTCTTTAATGCATCAACTGCTTTAAGACCAAGCTTATAATCTATACCCGAAAAGGTTTCACCTTTATCAAATGCTGCGCCATCACGATTAAAAAAACGATGGTCGCCCGGGAGAAAAACAGTATCAGATGAAAATTTGCCGCTAAGTAATCCACTTGCCAGAGGGACTCTGGCAATAATGCCTATGTTTTTTTTTGCTGCCTGTTCAAAAAACAGTTCTTTAGGGCGCTGCCTGAATATGTTGAAAATAATCTGTACTGAAGAGACATTGGAATATTCAATGGCCTTCAGTGCTTCTTCAACCTTCTCAACACTTACTCCAAGATACCGTATTTTACCTTCAGCCGCCATTCTTTCGAAAACTTCAAATATGTCGGGACGGTAATATACTTCAGTGGGCGGACAATGTAACTGAATCAGGTCGATTGTATCAACAGACATATTTTTTAAGCTATCTTCAACGAACTTTCTTAGCACCTCAGGGGTATATGATTTAGCTACATGAGGTTGCAGGCGCCTTCCGCACTTGGTGGCTATATAAATTGTTTCGGTACGTGAACGTTTAAGACGTCCGACTGCTTTTTCGCTTTCACCGTCGCCATAAACATCGGCCGTATCAATAAAATTAATTCCATGATCAACGGCTGTATTCAGAATCTTATCAGCATTATTATGACTGAAAGGCTCTCCCCATCGGCCTCCAACCTGCCATGTACCTAAACTTATTTCTGAAATTTTATATCCGGTTTTGCCTAATGTTCTGTATTTCATTTGTAAATTATTTATTTTATAATGTTATATGAAACCTTGATATTGCTGATTTGGTTATTCTCATAGCTGTGTTTTCCACAAGATGTAGATTTCATAACACTTAAAAAACTTTCTCTGTTAATCAAAACAAAAATTTTGCAATTTTTTCTAAAAGCATATCTTTATTAACTGGTTTTGTAATAAAATCATCACAACCGGCATTAAATGCTTTCTGACGATCTGACATTGATGCATAGGCTGTTTGAATAACCACAGGTAACTCAGGTCGAATTTTTTTTATCTGTTTTGTGGCATCATGTCCGTTCATTAATGGCATCTTGACATCCATTAAAACCACAGCAATATCGGGATTTGATCGAACTATTTCAACAGCATCCGTGCCGTTTTCGGCACGAACAGGCCTGAGGCCTTTTCTTTTTAAAACCTCTTCAAAGTACATATAACTGGTATCGTCATCTTCAACTATAAGTATAGTTAAATTCATTTTTTAGCGGAATTATATTATTACGTTTATTTTCCTGCAATATTTTCAGTGATAAAGAAATTTTTTAATACTTTTCTTAGGTGTTTTTTCAAATTCAGCATCTACAATTTCAATTTTGGAAATTCCCATATAATTAGGAGCAGATGCATTAAAATTTCGTCTGTATTCTTCCACAATGTCAGGTAATTTTTCAGCTGAAATACCATCAGCTTCAAGAGCTGCGAAGTCGGGGTATATCATCGCAACTAACCTGCCGTTGCGCTCAATGACAATACTTTCCTGAACATAAGCCATGTTATTCAGTCGTGCTTCTATTTCTTCAGGATATATATTCTGGCCTGACGATCCAAGAATCATACTTTTGCTGCGGCCTTTAATAAAAACAAAATGCTCCTTATCAATTATTCCCAAATCACCAGTGTGCAGCCAACCATCCTTATCAAGTGCTTCAGCTGTTTGTTTTTCATTTTTATAATAGCCAAGCATAACATTTTCGCCTTTTACTAAAATCTCACCCACCACATTATAAGGATCTTCGGAATCGATGTTGATTTCAAGCGTATCAATTACCTTTCCGGCCGAGCGTAATTTTCTTATTTTCCAGCCTGCATAACTGATAAGTGGCCCGCATTCGGTCATTCCATATCCAACAGTGAAAGGAAATTTAATCTTATCAAGAAAATCCTCAACCTCGGCATTCAAGGCCGCACCGCCAATAACTACCTCATGAAAACGCCCGCCAAACACGTTAATTAATTTTTTTCGTATCTTTTTATAAATAAGATTTTTTAATACCGGCAATCTTAAAAGAATTTTTATACTGGTTTTATTAATGGCAGGTAATATCTGTTTTTTATATATTTTTTCGATTATAAGGGGAACGGCAAGCACCAGGTGGGGTTTGATTTCCCTGAAAGCTTCAATGATAATATTAGGAGAAGGCGTTTTGGTTAAAAAGGTGATATGACAACCAATTGAAAACGGAAAAAGAAATTCAAAAGCACAGCCGTAGGTATGGGCCAAAGGTAGAAATGAAACTATTGCATCACCTGATTCAAGAGGCATATTCTCACGGGCAAATCTAACATTTGCGCTCAGGCTGTTTAGATTAAGCACAACCCCTTTTGAAAAGCCTGTCGTGCCTGAAGTATAATTAATAACAGCAATATCAGAATTAGGAAAAGGATCAAATGTATAATCCTTACTGCTTAGCCCCTGAGGATATTCTTTTTCAAATAAGCTGTCAAGTTTTTCGGTAAATGAAGAGAGAGTTAAGGAATCCTGGGCATAAATGATGTTAAAAGTATCGATAGACAAAATAACTTTTATCTGCGACATCTGTGATGATTCAAGACTCTGGTAAATTGACTCACTGCTGAAGAGAAATACTGAATCACTGTGGTTAACAATATTATGAATTTCCGAAGAGGTAAAGTCGGGCAATATCGGAACAATAACTGCACCATATGTTACAGTTGCCAAAAATGCCATACACCAGTTTGCCGAGTTTTTCCCCACCAGAGAAATTTTATCTCCCCTTTTTATGCCAGCCTCACGGAATAACAAATGCAGTTTTTTTATTGTTATTCCTACCTGACTGTATGTAAATGTATTTCCTTTATAATCTGATAATGCCGGTAAATTCCAATTTTCTTTTATACTGGTTTCAAAGTAAGAAACCAAATTCTCCTGAATCATATTTGAAGAGGATTATAATTTGAAGATACTAAATTAATTTTTTTTATTAACCTGCAAGGCTTTTAGCAGACAAAAAAAATATTCTCAAATAATAAATTGAACTTTAAAATATTAAATGAAAGGTTGAAAAATTCTTCCGGAATGAAAAATAAGATGTGATTCCGGCGCGATTCGAACGCGCGACCCACAGCTTAGAAGGCTGTTGCTCTATCCAGCTGAGCTACGGAACCAGATTTGTAAATAATGAAGTGATGAAGTGATGAGGTGAAGAAGTAGGATTTATAAAAGTCATAAATGAAATAAAAAGAATTTAATAATATTTAAAAGAACTTTAATGCTTGTATATACTATAAAAATCAGATAATTAGGTTTATAAAGCAAAAGCAAATTATCTTCTTGTCCGATTCTGGTTGAGCGTGCAAATTTATAAAAAAATAGGAATTGTAAGCTATTATCTGCTATCAATTATCTGGTATCTGCAATCAATTATCCTTGCTACCCTTTGCTTTTCAATCTTTTCAACTCATTTTTAAGTATTCTGATTTCTTCTTCTTTTTCCTGAATTATTTTGTTTTTTTCTTTTAATTCATTTTCCATGTTAATAAAGTTGGTAACATTTTTTGATATGCCAAATGTACCTATTATATTACCTTCCTGATCGAGCAGAGGCATTTTTGTTGTATTGACATAATTAATCCGCCCGTCGGGCAATACTTCTTTTTCCACTTTATCAATAATAGCCTGGCCTGTACGGATGATTTCCTGCTCATCTTCATAAGCAGGCCTTGCATGCTCCTCATCAAACATATCAAAATCAGTTTTTCCCAATAATTCTTCAGGTTTGTTTAATTTGAATAGTTTTAACATAGATTTGCTGAAACGTAAAAACCTGCTCTTGCGATCTTTAAAATAAATGCTTTCCGGCAGGTTATTGAGCAATGAATCAAGAAAAGCTTTTTCCTGGGCCAGCAATGCCTGTTGTTTTTTAAGCTGTTCTATCATCTTTTCTTCGGCTTCTCTCCGTTCCTTTTCTTTTCTTTCCTCTTCTTTTCTGACACGGGCCATTTCCTCCTGGGTTGCCTTCAGTTCTTCAAGGTTTTGCCTAAGCTCTTCCTCCTGTTGCGCCATTTCTTCCGAGTGTTTCCTAGATTCTTCAAGCAAAACCGATGTCTGCTCATGTAACTTCACTGTTACTAACGTAGCTGCAATGCTTTCGGCCACTTTTTCAACGAATTCAATTTCATGCCTTTTTATTTCATTAAATGAGGCTATTTCAATAACTCCGGTTATCTGATCCTCTTTTTTCAGAGGAACTATCAGCAAGCTGCGTGGTGTAGCTCCTCCCAGGCCTGAAGTTATTTCAATATAGTCTTTCGGAATCTCTTTTAAAAAAACAGATTGTTTTTCAAGTACACAGTTTCCCAGAAGCCCTTCACCAACTTTTATGGTTTTCTGAATAAATTTTTGCCTGTCGTAGGCATAAGCTGAAATCAGGTTAAGATAGGGTTCTTCTGAATGCTCATCTTCAAGTATGAAGAAACCACCCTGATTTGCTGAAAGATATTGTATCAGATTTTTGATTACATTATAAGCAAGCTTATTAAGATCATTATTATCCTGTCTGAGGATGTCATTAAATTTGGCTATACCTTGTGCTGTCCAATTGCGGATTTCATCTTCCTCTTTACGGGCTTCGGCTTCTTTTTTGGCCTGAATAAGGCTTTCTTTTAGTTTATTAAATGACAGGCCAAGCAAATCACTTTCACTTCGGAGCTGAAATACAGCATCCAGGTTACCTTCACTTAATTCAGAAACAAATTTTGTTGCTTCTTTAAAGCGATTCACCAGATTTTGAGTAATCTCAACAGCATGATCGATTTCATCCGCCGCATCAACCTGATGCAGGGTTATTTCATGGCCAATATACATAGCTCCAAGCGCTTCTTTGAGTGAAATAATTCTCTCAGATATCTTTCTGCTGAAAATAAAACTTATAGTTACAGTAAATGCCAATAAAAGAATTCCTAATCCAATTAATACAGCTAATAAACCTCTTGTTGGTTTTAACACATCTGACGTTTTCGCATGTACTAAAATGTGCCATTTCAAATCACCTTTATTAACAGGCGTGAAGGCACAGAATGCTTTATGTCTTGCCGGTGTACGATATGTTCCTCTGCCAGCAATACCCATCCGGGCATCACTGAAAACTTTACCCTGAATATCGAGAATGAGAGCAGTTGAAGATGCAGCCTTAATTTTTTCAAAATTTTCATGCCTGATACTTTGCCATCTGATTCTTTTTAAAAATCGCTGCTGATCACTCAGAAAATCAGGATCATTACTCCGGTAATTCAGATCGTAACCTATGATAAAGGAAGAGATATTATAACTAAGGTCCGATTCATCTGTTCCTGTATTCATCAATTTGTCGAGGTATCCAACATCAAAAGCATAAATGATGGCCCCGATTGCCTGGTTTCCCTGAAATACAGGCGCAGCAACATAGAAACAAGGCTGGACAATTCCCGGCATCGGCTGGTCCATATCAGCATATACTACAGTTTTTCTGGATGATAAAGCCATAACCATCCGGAATGATTTAGCAAGAGAACTATTTTTAAACCTGCCGCTTATCAGATTCGTTGCAAAATCGGGATTTTTTCGAAGTGAGTAAAATACATAACCACTTTTCCCTTCTACAAAATAGATATCAAAAATCCTGTTCTGCTGGGCATAAGATAATAGCCATGGCTGATGTTGTACATGCATGCCGGAATAAAGGCTTCCGTCACCTGGTCCTGTTATCTGAAATTGCGTGCCAAAGGGCTTATCACCTGATGCAATATACAAAAACTGGAGAATATTCTGCTTTTTATCGTCCGATTTAAAAATTTCAGGATCAATGTCTTCGCCTGTTTTTTCTTTTAGTTG
>JAJUGM010000218.1 GCA_029268165.1 Bacteroidota bacterium | reverse complement strand
ATGGTTTTAACCGCAGCTTTTTACAAATAGATGGCTTAAATAATAATAAGCGTTTTCCGTCACACCAGGATAAACCGGTTGATTTTTCGTTTGTGCTTGATTACCGGATGAAACCAAGATGGACTATTAATTTGAATATTCTGTATGCCTCGGGAATGGCAATTTCAACACCCACAGGATTTTATTATTACAGAGGAACGCAGGTACCTTATTATGCAAGTATCAACAATGACAGGTTTCCTGATTATAAAAGGATTGATTTAAGTTCCGTTTGGAGACTTAATAAAACAGAACGTACGTTTGAACATTATATCACACTGACATTATTTAATATTTTTTCAATAAACAACTATGCATTTTTATATTTCAGCAAAACAACCGGGGACGACGGAAAATTTTATATCCCTGCTGATACTTCAAATCCATCGGAGCTTGTAACAACCTTTAGATATATCTATTCATTCATACCATCATTATCGTATAACCTGAAATTCTGATGACAAAGCAGGATATTTTAATATTATTGAGCGTTTCATTGGTATCAGTAATGTGTGAAAGGCAGACAAACTGGGATTTTCATCCGTCAGACCGGTTTATTGTTGCCGATTGCATTATAACCAACGAATTAAAAAACCAGGAGGTTAGATTATATGAATCGTCACCTGGCTATAACAACCAGCCTGAAGGTATATCAGGAGCAATGATTGAAATCAGCGATGGGTGGCAGCATTTTGATTTTATAGAAGATACGCTTGAAAAAGGAAAGTATATTTCTTCTTTACCTTTTAGGGCCTCGGCAGGTAATGTCTACCGATTAAATATTTCATGTAATGGCATTAATGATACGGCTTATGCCGAAATGGTTCCTGTAACACCTCTTGAATCTTTTTCTATAGTTGAATATGATAGCCTGTTTCGCTTTATATATAATGAAAGCGAAAATGCATCAATGACTGAGGTTTATTACGACTGGACGGCTGTACCTGAATATTGCCAGAAATATTCTTCATGTAATGCTTCTGAAGTTTTTTATTCTTTGAATTATATTGACCCCGGAAAAGAATTTGCACCTGAGAGGATTGTTATTCCTTTTCCCCGAAAAACAGTTATTATCCGGAAGAAGTATTCACTAAGCGATGAGCACCAGCGCTTTATCCGCTCCTTGCTTTTCGAAACAGAATGGCGCGGAGGCTTTTTTGATATTGAACAGGATAATGTTATCACTAATTTTCATCATGGTATCCGTGGTTGGTTCGCAGCCTGCATGATGTTATCTGATACAACTTTTTTTGAATAAATCAGATATATATCGCTCCTGAGAGGTTATGGATGTTTTATCCCAATTATTCATTGGGAGCTCTCAGAAAGAACGAACCCAATGGATTTCTCGATTTTTCTTAATCGCATTGCATTAGAAATTTTTCTAATGCAATAATTCCTCTAAAAATACATCAAATTTTTATTCGCCCGAATGAATTTGTTAATTCATCGTACTTGGGTTTGTTGGTTTTAAAAATAATCTTTTTACTTTTTACTTTGGGCAAAATTATTATTATGTTTAACAAAAAATTATTTATGGCACGCAAACTCATTTTTATATCTACCTTATCTTTTTTGTTTTATTTCTGTTATGCAACAGAACCTGAAAACTGGCCTCAGGGTTATTATGAAGCCCTGCATACCGACACTGTTCCTGTTATTGATGGTATTGGCAATGATAATTGCTGGCTACGTGCAGTATGGGCACCTATTGACCAGACCTGGATTGGCCCTGCATACACGGCCGATGATTATACCGGACGCTTTAAGGTGCTATGGACTGCTGAACGTTTATATCTGTTGATAGAAATTACTGACGATTCGTTAAGACTTCAGGATACTAATATTACAGATGTATGCAGCAATATATACAATTATGACTGCACGGAAGTTTTTATTGATGAGAACCATTCACGCGATGTAAATTATGCCAACTCTCACAAAGCATTTGCCTATCACATGGATACGTCAGGGCATGTATGTTATGCAAACGGTTCATTTGGCTGGGAAAGGCTTGATGACCATATTAATTACAAAATGAGACGTGTTACTGACCATGTTTATCATTATGAATATGAAATAAAAATTTTTAATGATACTTATGTTTACGGTGGTGATAACACGCCCGTGACATTAACAGAAAATAAACTAATGGGCTGGTCGCTGGCATATAATGATAATGATATGGGAACCATACGGCAAAATATGGTCGGCTCGAAATTTGTCCCGGGGGATTCTGATTTTGAGAGAAACGTTAGTTATTATAATGCATCTGTTTTTGGCGACCTGAAACTGGTAAATGATTATTTAACAAGTAATCTGATGCAGGAATCGTCTGAGCCATTTCCATATCTGGTCAAACATAATGGTGAAGGAATTAGTATTATGTTTACCACACCTGTCAGCAACAATATTCAGATTCAGTTAATCGACCTGACTGGCAGGGAATACATAAAATATATTATTGATAAATCACCGGTTGGCAATGAAAAAATCCTGAATACTGAAAGCCTGCCAGATGGGTTTTATATACTTCGTATATCTGGTAACGGAAAACATGCCGAGTACAAAATAGTTTTGTAATCAACAAACAGAAAGCCCCTGCAGGGCTTTTTCATTTTTCATAAAATAGTACATAACAAAAAAAATTCAGTTACCGCATCAGGGTAAAATAGATTTCTTGTGTGATGATGTTGAAAAGAGTTTGATTACTAACTTTTAAAACAATAGTATTATGAAAACAAGAAATCTTTTTATGGCATTAACAGTAGTTTTAACTGCTATGTTTTTCACAGCTTGTGAAATGGATAACCTGAAACCGGGTGATAAAGAGTATGGTATATTACCCGAACGGTTTAAAGTGGATATACCAGCCTCACTAAGTAATTCGGACACTAAGTCAACTGTCTTTAAAAACACAGAAACTGATACGGTAAGCGGAAATGTTATATACTGGCACCTGACAACATTTATTGCTGTGGGCGAAGGTGCTGCCGATATTGTTGAAGCTATCATGTGGAGTATTCATTTTTATCACATCGAAGATGTAATTTACCTTAGTTACACCAGTGATGAAGACCACAGGGTTAAAAACCTTGAAGTTGTTAAAGATGTTGAGTTCAAAGGCCGCCAGTGGCAATATCAGTTAACCATCACCGATGCCGAGTCAGAGGGAAATGAAGACGGCGGTATAGCCATGCAGGTATTCTGGAGTAAAAATCCTATTGAAGGTATTGCAGTTATTAAACCTTATAACCTCAACCGGACAAAGAACCAGCATGCCACAAATGCTATTTTCAGCATTGAATATTCCGAACGGGGAACTGAAAACTACGAAGCTTATATGATTGTTGAAATAGCTGGCCTGCCATTGCCTGACATGCGCACAGATCGCTTTGCTATGGAAACCCTGAAAATGTTTGTTGGCAAAAAAGGCGATGTAATTGATGTGTATGGTAATTCAAATCATCCGAATGCACAGTTTAACCGTAATGATAATGAATCAGTGGGTTTCAACTGGGCATTTGTAGCATCAGGAAATGACAGTAAAAATATTGCTGTTGCTGAAGTGGGTCTGCCTTATAGCGATGCCGATATCAGCAGCCGGAAGGAAATACTCGATGACTATTCAATAAAATCAGTCCTTACACGCGAAATGACCAATTATGTTGTTGCAGAATATAAGAAGATAGGGTTAACCCTTCAGCCGGAAGAGGTAGCTGCTTACCTTGCTCCTTATTTAAAGAATGCTGATGCACCCGGTTATTTTGCTGAAGGTGGATTTGTTCAGGGCGGTATTGCTCCTGATAACAGATATACCCAACTGGAGAACAATATAGAATTACTGACCCCTTATAATCCTTCAGTAATAAGCAATCTTGAAATAAGCTTTAAATATTAATATTCAATAACGTAATTGTACAAACCCTCCTGCCATACAGCAGGAGGGTTTTTGCTGTGTATCAGTTTCTGATTATTTTCGAATAATAAATATTTTCTCCTGCCTCTACTTTAAGAACATTCACGCTGGTGACATTTAGCAGCTGGTCAAAATAAATAACATGCCTAAAACCGTTTTCCATAGCTGAGGAATATTCATAAATTTTTTCACCGGGCAGGTTAAAGAGTTCGATTTTTAAAGTTTGTGGGCTGTTGACTTCAATTTCAACAGTCAGTTGGTTTTTAACCGGATTGGGATATATTTTAAGCGGTGTTGTTTTATAACTATTAAATATACCAGGACCAATTATATTATTGTTTAAGGTAATGGTTCCGCAATCATCCATACTCTCCCATGATTCTTTTTCATCACCATAGTTTCCGTCATTCTGCCATACGATTCTCTGAGGAGCATGGTAAGTGGGAGCACCTGATGCAGTATCCCGGTCAATGATGCAAATATCAAAGCCAAGTACCATTCCAAATCCAACTTCTTTCTGAATTGTTAATGTATCAAAGTTTTTATCGTACATACTCTTCCATGGTATTCTGTATTCCCTTACATAATTTGAACCTGTCAGAACATAACTATCATAACAATCTGCATCATGTGCATCCCAGTTATCATGAAATGCTTCAATACCTTCAAGTGAATCTACAAATGCAGGAGCTATCCGCCAATGGCCGCTGTTGGCTGTTAAAGGCCCCTGGTTATCTACCAGTGTATCATTGATGTCAAAATAAATTTCAACCAGGTCGAAATCCCGGTCATTTCCTCCTGCCATTTGTGCTGTATAATAATTATCATCCTTTACATCGAGCAATACAAAAATAGCAGTATCACAGCATAAAGCCCTCCAGGTAACAGTAACTGTGGGCTGTTCATCAAATAATGATTTTTCTGCAACGACTGGTTCAGCCCATTCCCAGATAAAATCTATTTCACCATCAATAATCGGAGCATTTAATGTCTTTTTTATATCCACATTCACTTTCTGTCCGTTAACAGGCAGAATAAACATTATCAGACAAATAAAATATAAATAAACTGAGCGCATAATAAAATAACATCATACCAAAGTTTACAAAAAAAACCTCTAAAAAACAACATTTTAGATAGTTTTATTTTAAAAAAAAGTCGATATCAGTTTCTGATTATTTTCGAATAATAAATATTTTCTCATGCCTCTACTTTAAGCACATTTACGCTTGTGACATTTAGCAGCTGGTCAAAATAAATAACATGCCTAAAACCGTTTTCTATAACTGAGGAATATTCATAGATTTTATCACAAGGCAAGTTAAAGAGTTTAATTTTTAGGGTTTATGGGTTGTTGAGTTCAATTTCAAGAGTTTATTGATATTCGGTTAGGTTTGGTAATGTATATTTTAATCTTTCACCACCATCACAAAATTCATCGGTACATTTACCATTTCAGCCATTTCTTCACCGGCTTCGAGCATGTCATAATCATCTTCATGATAAAACCAGTAAATTTTGATGTTTGTTCCTCGCTGTATGTAATTATGCACTAACATGATAATATCGGCAATAAATTTAGCAGCAGCGGTATTGAAGTAACCGAGCATGAAATTAACCCTGAATGGCTTATCCTGGATTTTTTTCTTTTCGAATTCCTGTAAATACCTTTCCAGCCCGGAGCTGACCTGTTGGCTCAGTTCCCTGATGTTTTCCGGCAGACAGTTGCCTTTTACCTGAAATGCACTTAGTGTATCGTCAAGAGTTACTTCAGGCGTTTTCTCTGTCTTTGGAATATGGATGATTTTCATGATAGAATAATTAAATTGTTTGTATTACGCTGTTCGAAAGCAGCCATTTTGTAATGATCCCCGAAAATATGGCAATACCATAACTTAACAAACTGCCTATTAAAAAATATTCTGTCATTTTGCGATCTGATGCATTTCTGATGTCGCCAAACCTGAACACTGACTTTGCTGTTATCAGAAAACCCACTCCCTCCCAATGATTCAAAAGAATAAAAGCGAAGGCTATAAAACGTTCCAGTATGCCGATGTATTCTCCGGCATGTTCAAGTGAAACCGCGCCATTTGATTCTACAGAAGGAGTCCATCGT
>JAJUGM010000217.1 GCA_029268165.1 Bacteroidota bacterium | reverse complement strand
GGCAAACCTTGATGGTAAATTATTATCAGATAATGAAATAGATAATATTCTGATTCATTCAAAAAAATCGGCCGAGCTTGAAAAGGCATGGAAAGCCAGTAAAGCCATCGGCCCTTTGGTTGCTGAAGATATTAAAGCATTGGTAAAACTGCGCAATGAAATAGCCAAAGATTTAGGATACAGTAACTATCATGAAATGTCGCTTAAAATATCCGATCAGGATCCGGCAACGATTACAGCACTTTTTGACGAACTAGATTCACTTACACGTAATGCTTTTTCAATACTTAAAAAGGAAACTGATTCAATTATGGCAAACCAGTTAAAAATTGACGTTAACCAGCTGATGCCCTGGCATTATCAGAATCGTTTTTTTCAGGAGGCCCCGAAAATTTATGATACCGACCTTGACAAATATTACCAAGGGAGGGATATACTGGATATAATCAAAAATTATTATGAGGGTATTGGACTTGATGTTGCAGATATTATTCAAAGAAGCGATTTATATGAAAGAGAAGGGAAATATCAGCATGCTTATTGCACTAATATTGACAGAGCCGGAGATATACGCATAATGGCTAATATCAGAAATAACCAGTACTGGGCTAATACAATGCTTCATGAACTGGGTCATGCAGTGTATGAAAAATATATAGACACTGCCTTACCTTTTGTCTTGCGTGAGCCTGCACATATTTTTACCACTGAGGCTATTGCCATTTTCTTTGGCAACCTTGCGTCTGATGCCAACTGGATGATGAAGAACCTGAAACTTCCGATGTCCGATGCAAAAGTAATAGCAAATGATGTAAGGCGCTATGCACGTCTTGAAAAGCTTATTTTCAGCCGTTGGAGCCAGGTAATGTTCAGGTTTGAGAAGAGCATGTATGAAAATCCTGATCAGGATCTGAATCGGTTATGGTGGGATATGGTTGAAAAATACCAGTTGTTAAAATGCCCTGAGGGTCGTAATGAACCCGATTGGGCTACCAAGATTCATATTGCCTCAGTACCTTGCTATTATCATAATTACCTTCTTGGCGATTTACTTGCCTCACAATTGGATGCTTATATGGAAGAAAACATCATAGGGCACAAAAATCCATGCTATACAGGGCATCCTGAAATTGGCAATTATTTAAAAGAGAATATATTTAAACCCGGATCGAAGTATTACTGGAATGATATGATAGAAAAAGCAACAGGTGAAAAACTGACAGCCCGATATTATGCAGAGAATTATGTTCAGCCCTGATTATGGCATGCAAATAATATTTAATATCAGTGAATTCTGAGAGACTGTATAAATATTTATAAACCTTTGTGAATCTTCGCGTTTTAGAGCCTTTGAGGCATACAATCTTTAGCCAATAAGACACTAAGGCATCAAGCATTCATTCGCAAAGGGACAACATCTTTAATAATTATTTTTAAATTTTCAATTTAAACAGTCTCTGCGTTTTTTCTCGGTCATCTTTGGAAAAAACTTAACTTCAGGTACTTCTCATACTTTCAGAAATATTTTCTTTTTATACAGGAAGTAAAGTAATAGCCATTCACAAAGTATAAAACATGCGTTACTTACAAGATGCCTGTAGGGATCCTTAAAAAGGTTAATCAATCCTGTAAAGAAGAATTCATTAATACTTTGAAAACTGATAATTCCTGCGGAAAGCATGTAAATGGTTATTGAATTCAGGCCGATGACTACAAACGGAAATGACCACCGGCTGATATTCCAGACATCGATTATGATGTAAAAGACAGCAAGCAATAACATGCTCCATCCGCCGGCATATAAAACATAAGAACTTGTCCAGAGGTTTTTAATTATTGGAAACGCCAGCCCCCATATCTTACCTAAGCCCATCAATACAACACCTGTCAAAAGCAAAATCAGGCCTTTCTTCAACTTATTGAAATTAATGCTTTCGGATAAAATGAACTGTCCTGCAAAAGTACCAAGTAAAGCTGTTGAAATGGCTGGTAATGTAGAAAGGATACCTTCATTATCACCATAAACATAACAACAAAATGAGCCGGGAAGCAAAAGCCGGTCGATATATGCGGCTATGTTGCCTTCAGGAGTAAGTACACCGGCGCCATACCCGGGCACGGGTATAAGCATCATTATTCCCCAATAGGCCATTAAGATAAAAACAAACCAGATAATCTGGACTTTAATATTGAAATTCAGGATGATAAGCGCGGCAAAAAACCATGCCAATCCTATTCTTGCGAGAACACTGGCGTAGCGCTGATGTTCAAAATCAAATTGCAGGATACCATTATAGAGTAATCCCAGTAAAATAAGCAACAAAAGCCTTTTAAACAGGTGAGAATAAATACTTTTTGCATTTTCACCTTTGCTTTTTCTCCGGACAATGGAGAAAGGCATAGTAACTCCTGCTATAAAAAGAAAAAGCGGGAAGATCATATCATAGAAAGTAAATCCTTCCCATGGTACATGATGCATCTGATTTTCTGCCCACCTGAATAATGGGCATCCTGTCAGCGAGGTCAGGCTAATAATCAGGTTATCTCCGCCTGTAATCCAGAACATATCGAAGCCCCGAAGCGCATCAAGAGATATTAGCCTTTGATTTTTTTCAGCTTGCATTTTTAAAAAGGTATTATTTTCCAGAAAAATAATCGGGCAAAACTATTTGCTTAGAGCATCAGCTGCTAATTTGGCAGCGCCAATAAAACCGGCTTTTTCTCCCAGTGATGCTTTTAAAACCTGCACATTCTCAATTAATGTTTTAAATACATTTTTCCTGAGTGACTGCATCACAGGTTGATAAAGCGATTGCCATGCATTGGCAATACCTCCGCCGATAATTACAAGATTTACTCCGGTAAGGTTAATTACATTACTTATTGCAATACCAAGGGATTCTCCTGCTTCATGGTAGATAGTATTCGCAAGCTCATCACCTTGCAGTGCCAACTGAGCAATAAGCTGAGGTGAAATGTTGTTAATGGGATATTTATTTAATGCTGAATGCGGAATGAAGGGTATTTTTTCTTTCACAAGTCTTAAAAAACCATGTTTACTAACAAAGGTTTCAAGGCAGCCTGTCCTTCCGCAGGTGCAGGTTGCTCCTGATTTTTCAATTATCATGTGACCGAATTCTCCGGCTGATGGATGCAGTTTAAATACTTTTCCGTTTATCAGCAAAGCTCCGCCGATTCCCGATCCGAGGGTTATCATAAACAGGCTTGAAGCATTAGCTCCGGCTCCCATCCAATATTCACCAAGTGCAGCCAGATTGGCATCATTTTCAATAAAAACAGGGATACTGGTTTGTGCATTCAGCGATTTTGAAACCGGAAAACCTTGCCAGCCCGGTAAATTGGCAGCTTCAATAATCATTCCCTTTTCAATATCCAGTAAACCGGGTAAACCAATACCAATGCCTTTAAAGACTATCTTCTCATCCGATGCAGCAATCATTTGCCTAATAGATAAGGAAATTCTTTGAATGGCATCCTGAGGGCCTTTTTCAGGCTGAGTCTCAATTAAGTGTTCATGAATCAACTGCTTTCTTTCTGAAACAAATCCGATATTAATCGTTGTTCCTCCTATATCAACGCCAATAAAACCATTCATTTTAAATAGAGATAATCAACAGATTATAACAATTCAACTTCCTTTTTTAATTTAATTTCATTTGACGAGGACCCAATCATGATGATAAATTTTCCCGGCTCAACATACCAGTTTTTTATTTCAGGATTCCAGTAAGAAAAGTCCTTTTTATTGAGAGTTATTGTTATTACTTTTGATTCACCAGGTTTCAGGTTAATTTTATCAAAACCTTTGAGCTCTTTTAACGGACGAGGGAATTTTGAATCTGCATCACCAATATATAGTTGTGCAATTTCTGCTCCTGTCATATTTCCAATGTTTTTAACCGTGAAGCTAACCTCAATTTTCTCATTTTCAGTGAATATGTCTTTTGAAATCTGTAAATCACTGTAATCAAATCTGGTGTAAGATAATCCAAAACCAAATGGGTAAAGTGGTTCGATATCTTTTTTCTCATACCAACGGTAACCCATAAATATTCCTTCTTTATATTTCACGTCAAAAACAGGATGTGTGCGTTCAACATGATCATTCCAGTTGTTATACAGTTGTTCACCTTCGGGAATATAGCCATAACCCGGAGAATCTTTAAAATCTTTTTCAATTGTAATGGGTAATTTGCCTGAAGGATTGGTTTTTCCTGAAATAATTTCAGCAACAGCTTTTGCACCTGTCTGACCACCATACCAGGCATAAATAATAGCGGCAGCTTTGGTATTCCAACGGCTCATATTAATTCCACTGCCGGAATTTACGATTATCAATGTATTAGGATTTAATCCGAGAATATGCAATATTCTTTTTTCTTTTTCTTCAGGCAGATCGAAAGGCCTGTCCCAGCCTTCGCTATCGAATGTACCAATGCTTAGTATAACGATATCAGCATTATGTATTTCTTGATCGGTAGCATTTGCATTAATAATGAGTCTTTTGCCGAATTCTTCTGTCAGGGCTTTACCCAGAGTAACATGGTTGTATCCCTGAACAGTAGCCGCACCACCACCCTGTGGAATTTCGTTGAGGTATTCACCCGTTAAAAGAATGTTTTTTATATCCTTTTTAACCGGTAGCAGATTATTCTCGTTGCGTAAGAGAACTATTCCTTCGCGGGCTGTTTGCAAAGCTATCTGTTCATGTTCTTCAAACTTATTCAGTAGCGTTGGATCAGGTTTTCTGTTAAAAGATTGCATGGCGTAAAAGGTTGTTAATATGCTTTTAACCATGCGGTTGATGTCCTGTTCAGTAACTTTGTTATTTTCAACCAATTCTTTGGCCTTGGCCGTTGCTATGCGATATGGCATTTCGAGGTCCTGCCCCGATTGTATAACTTTTTCGCCGTCATAAACCGACCACCAGTCAGTCATAACAAGCCATCTGAAACCTAACTTCTGACGGAGTAATGTATCAATCACATATTTACTCTGGCCACACCATTCACCATTAAGCAGGTTATAGGAAGTCATCACTGCCATGGCCCCTGCATCGATACCCGATTTGAATGCACCTGTATATATTTCATACAATGTGCGTTCGTCAACTATTGAATTGCTTTTGCGTCTGAAATAGTCGGAATTGTTAGCTAAAAAATGTTTGAGTGTGGCAATCGTACCTGTGCTCTGCAGACCTGTAACGTAGTTTTCTATGATTTTTCCCGCAAGATAAGGGTCCTCCCCGAAGTATTCAAAATTTCTTCCGCATTGAGAAATCCGGTAAAGGTTCATACCAGGCCCAAGCAGTATTGCAATGCCGCCAGCCTTACATTCTTCACCAATAGCATGGGCATATTTCCAGGCAAGATCTTTATTCCATGTTGATGCAAGCAGGATAGGGGAGGGAAATGCTGTTGATTTTGGCAAAATTTTAGGATACTTTACAAAAGTAAAGAAACTGTCGCGCAGGTGAACACCCTGTGTAGCATCGGCCATCATTACAGCCGGAATATTAAGCCGTGGAATAGGATTAGTAAAAAATATGCGGTCGCCACCAATAAGCGTGATTTTTTCATCAAGGGTCATCAGAGCTATAATACTGTCTGCCCACACCGAAGCCTTTTCATAGCTGACAGGAGGCTCAAATTTTGATGAATTATACGTTTGGCCGGCAGAAACTCCGGTGGATAAAAGCATTATTAAAACTGCCAAAACGATAACATTAGCTGAATATTTCATATATTATGGTTTAAATGATTGCTAAAATAAGTAATTAATTTTTTTTAACGTTATAAAGGTTTATCAATTCAGATTTTGAAAAATAAAATACAAACATTATCTTTGCACACTTATTTCTAAATAGAAAACATATTGCGGGGTGGAGCAGTTGGTAGCTCGTTGGGCTCATAACCCAAAGGTCGCAGGTTCAAGTCCTGTCCCCGCTACAAAGAGGAGCCACCTGTGAGGTGGCTTTAAAGTTATGGGAGAATATTATTGGACTTATATAATTTATTCATCGCGATATGATAAATACTATATTGGGTACAGTAGCGATATAG
>JAJUGM010000216.1 GCA_029268165.1 Bacteroidota bacterium | reverse complement strand
CAGGCATAGGAGTCCGGTTAATGCCATCATAAATATCTGGGGTGCTATTGCTGCTTATCAATTTTTCGAAAGGAAACCTTCTGTATTGATGTCCAAAACAATTTACCATTTAAAATAAATGCCCGAACTCACGTTAAATTATTGAAATAAAAGAATGTAGCAATTCAATCGATTGATCACCGATGTATTGATCAAAAACAGGCGATCATAAAACTGATCCCACCCTGGTATTGAATATTCTTTTTTTAAAATAGCCTCCGTATGGCCACCCCCCCTCCCATGTTATCAGAATGAAATCACTGTCAGTTTAATAATTTCATTTACAGTCATATTCAAAATCCTGAATAATGGTGGATGTACCGGCCGTAATAATTTCTTGGATTACATAACCCTTATTGTCAAGCTGGTAAGAATGATTGGTAACCAAATTAACAATATCTGACGTTAAAGATACTCTTTTTACCAGATTAGTATTGGCTTTTCCTTTAAATGTGAGGTTGGTGCTGAATTTATTCAGCATGTCAGGATAGTATTCAAATTCGGTTTCACTGTAATATCCGGTTTTCAGATTCTCAAATGTCTTGTAAATAAGATTTCCGTCTTCGTATTCATAAAAAATTTCTTTCCGGTCTTCTGAATCATTTGTTTTAACCTCTATCTCAGACATCAGATAACCGTCTTCATTAATATCATAGGTAGTTGAACTCTCAGGATCTGTTTGTCCGGCGCGAATACGCACCGATGACATTGCATAGCCATCAAAACCCAGGGTGTAAATTACCGTGGAGGAAAGAGATCCGCTGACATAATTATTTTCAGTGACCTTGTTGGTTTCATAAGCGTATGTTGTGTAGTTACCTCCGCCGAGATCAGATTTTGTAATTCTTCCGCGTGAATCATATTCATATTGTATTGAATCATAAACATTATCTTCATTTATTCTTATCATAACGACCTTGCATACCGACTTATTTTTTTCATTTTTATCTTTTTCGCAGGAGATAATAACTACGGTTGTTACTAGGAAAGAAAACAAACAGATTAAAGCTTTCATAATTTGATAAGTTGAGGTTTAAGAAAATAGAAAAAAGCTATATGGTTGTATAATACCCTGGTTTCATTTGTTGTTCCCGAAAGCCGGCATTTCAGAAAAAGTAACTCCTTTGGGCAATTCGAAAACAGATGATTTGACCGGCACGTTTATATCAATTTTTGTTGCTTCCTGGTGTGTTGTGGTGCCCATGATATTCATCTCAGAAAGCATAAGAATTCCCTTCCATATAAGTATTTTTCCCATATTACCCTTAAATACACGGCATTCTTTTCCATGAAAAGTTTCTGTACCAGCAGGCTTAAAGCCCATTTTGGCGTAAGTTTCTTCTGCAAATTTCTCAAGATCGTTGATTTTGGTTAATTCTTCCAGCATCTGATTTTTCATTTTCATTCCCTGGGCACTCCCTTCTTTCCATATATATTGCATATCATCCAGGTTCAAAGCCCAGCTTTTGTCAGTTTCTTTGTTAATAGTAAGGTTGGAGTAACTGGCCGAACGTTTGCCGTATTTGTCAAAATACATGATACTTGTACCTGTGCGTGTACCGGTATATTTGTATTCGATAATACCTGATTTTATGCCATAAAGTTTAAACCCGGCTACTTCTTCATCTGTTTCAGCTTCTTTGACTTCAGATGAAGATGCCGGTGTTTCATTTTTGTCATGTTTTGTATTTTGTGAACAGCCTGCAACCAGCCACACGATAAAAATTGTAAGTAAAGTGGATGAGCGTAAATTAGTTTTCATGGTTTTCAGCATTTAATGGTTTGATTGATGTTTTTGTATTTTATTTCTGATACACGTCAGTCTTCTTCAACTCCGAATCCGGGTAGTTCGGTAAATGTAATTCCCTGAGGGACTTCAAAATAAGATGCTTTGACCGGCACATTTACATCCACTTTTGTGGCTTCCTGGCGTGAAATATTGCCCATAATGTTCATTTCCATAAACATCAGCAACCCGTTCCATGTAAGCACTTTTCCCATATCGCCTTTAAACACCCGGCAATCTTTGTCAAGGTATTTTTCTGTGCCGGCATCTTTAAATCCCATACGTGTATATATTTCTTCAGTGAACTTTTCAAGGTCATCCATTTCCTTAAGCATTTCAATCATTGGATTTTTTAATTTCTGACCGGTTTTTGTATCGGGATCAAACATATATTGCATTTCTCCGTGGCTTATTACCCAGTTTTTCTGTGTCTTTCCGTTTGTGGTTAAAACCGAATAATTAGCACTTTTCTGTCCGTAGTCATCAAAATACATGGTGCTGGTGCCTGAACGTGTACCTGAATGCTTATATTCAATAATGCCCGATTTAAGGTTATATACTTTCAGCGTATTCTGTGAATGTAAATTGAAAAATATAAACATGAATAAAAAGATGGTTAATAGTGTTTTCATAAAGCGTTGTTTTATTTTATATAATTTCATTTATATGTAAGTTAATATACTAAATTGGCCAGTGCTCTTCCTCTATCAGAATTCCATAGTCGTTATATACTCTTTTACTCCAGCTTCCGTCTGGCGAACAGCTATATTCAATCCATCTGTAAGGTAATTTTAACCGCAGACTGTAAATGTAAGTAACGAATTCCAATCTGTCATCGGGATAAACTGTAAGTTCTTTCATCAGATTGATATAAAGGCCTTCCTCAAGAATCCCGCACTGATACATTATAGTAACATAGCGATAGGTGATAAGCCTTTTTTCCTCTCCAAGAAACCTTAAAGTGCCGTTATCTTCAACGTTGGTCTGCAGTTCATACCATGGGCATTCCGCACATTGATCGGGGTTATATGGTTCAAAACTATTGGTGTACCACACCTGTTTGCTCCAGGTCAGATCAGGGGCAACCATATCAACATATACAGTAAACCAGTCATCATACTTAACACCATTTCCGTCAATTCCTTTCCATTCTTCGGTTATTGTTGAGGGAATTAGCGTACCTCCAAAGATACTGGTATATTTAACCTGCAATTTACCTTTATTTTCTGTCCACTCATAAACACACTGGTAAATATCTCCGACGTTATAACAGTTTCTGGTAACGTCTTGTGAATTTGAGCTGTTGGTTGTGTTAGTGCTTTTCATCTGATAAAAAGTATCGGGCGGAAAAACAGAGCGTTTGTAAAACCCGTTAATGAAAGCGGCCATTTCTTTAATTTGTTGTTTCATAGAGTCATCCGATTGAACTATATATGCTGGGAGTTCAATCGGTGCCAGATCAAAACTCATCTTCTGGATTTTGCTTATTTCTTCGAATACTTCATTGGCAGTCTGAGATAGTGCGCCGTCGTCACCATCTTTATCATCCTTGTCGTCTTTCTTGCATGAAAGAATAAGAAAGGACAGGGAAAATAAAAGAATGAAATACTTTTTCATAGCAAAAGGCATATTTAAATGTTAATAAAAATTATATTTTCACAAATTCAACCCGTCGGTTATTAGCTTTTCCTTCGGCAGTAGAATTATCACTTATGGGTTTGCTTTCGCCCCAGCCTTTTGACTGAAGCCGAGAGGCATCAATGCCCATTTTTGTCAGCTGGTCAGCCACAGCTTTGGCCCTCTTTTCTGAGAGTATCATGTTGGAGGCTTCATCGCCATCACTGTCGGTATGCCCTTCAACGCTGAATTTCAGTTCGGGGTGTTCTTTCATGAGCTGGCAGATGCTGTTGATCACGCCCATGGATTCGGGTTTGATGGTGGCTTTGCCTACATCAAATTTTATTCCGTTGGAAACAATTTTACCGTCCTGCATCAGTTTATCATACAATTTGACTCCGCCCTGAGCAATACGGATGTTTTTAATAAAACGGTTTTTACCTTCAGATCCGGCGGCATTCATAACATCGCAGCAAATAGTAAAACCTTCAGGATTAACACCCAGGTTAGGAATATTAATAACGCGGGCATCATCAAGATAAACCTTCAGTGCCCTGACATTGAATGAAATGGCGACATGCCTCCAGAAACCCGAGGAGATTTCATTTTCCTTAGTACCGGGATAAAAGCCACTGCTGATGCCGTGAAACATAGCCTCATTGGCCATGATTTCCAGTGCATCAAGGTCTATAGAGCTTTCACTCTGGTTTTTTTTGTCATAAAAATAAATATGGTAGGAACAGTATTCATCAGGCTCAAACCATGCGTCAAATTCAATTGTGAATACGTCCGGCAGATAATCTTTATCTGCATTATCGACGAAGGGTATAATGCAGGTTGACGGTTCTTTAAAATAAATTACTGGACTTCCTCCGAAAACAGCATTTTCTGCTACGCCTTCCTTAAGATCCCAGCGTGAAGGGAATTCACCATTTTGCTCGTTTACCTGATTGTCTTCAAAAAATACCTTATCGCCGGGGACAAAGTCATATTTTGACCAAACAAGCTGTGGCTGCTCCTTTTTTTCAGATGACCGGCTTTGTTTAGAATCATCAGTACTTTCTGCTGGAGTGTTTTTTTTGCTGTTTTGTTTTATATCATTTTCTTCTTGTTCATCATCATTATCGGATGTATCCTCGCCTTCTTCTTCCCCTTTATCTTTCTTTTTAAAGACAGAAGCTACGCCCTCTTCCGCTTTGTCGAATGCTTTATCAATGGCTTCATCTGTGTGCTGATTAGCACGGTCGTTAGCCTCATCCTTTACTTTCCCCTTTACATCAACCTTTATCTGAGCCTGTAAAAAAATCAGAGGAATACAAAAAAATAATGACAAAATAAGTTTTTTCATATTGGTAAGAATTAAAAAGAGTTAATTAATAATAAAAAGTAAGAAGCTGTTTCAGATATAATATCCTCACTTGATTGTTCATGCAATCAAAAGCCATAATAATTTCAAAATCAGTGAAACAGCCTCTCTGTAACATAATAAGCCAAGAAAACGGGATCACCACTAAGTTAAACAACAATGAGGTAACACACAAAAATTTGTGATGAACGGCAAAAATTTGTGATGAAAATGCTATTTCTGGTATATATTAAAAGTATTCAAATTCAATAAATTCATTTGTGTCTGCATTCAGCCACACACAAACATAAGGACTGCCATCTTGCGGGTAGTCATAATAAACGCCAACAACAGGCGGTAAGTTATCGGGTGCAAACACCTGTATATAACGGCTTACGAATTTATAATGGTTCCTCTCCATGACCTGGTCAGCAGCATCGATCCATTCAGCACCTGTAGTATATTCAGGAATTTTGTTATAATTAATTACTGACTGTGGGTCAGAGAAATCTGCTGAGCCACTATAATTTACAGTAACGTGCAGATAGTTAATGTTTTGGGCAGAAGTATCAACATACCAGAAATCCCACTGCTCTGATGGCATTAGGTTACCCTTGCTATCAATATTTCCGCTTTGTATTTCCACAAGATAACCATTTGGAAGCTCTTTATCACGAATTTTGTTAGCGATATCCAGTCCCCATCCAAGGCTTCGGGAATGACTATTATCAGAGGAGTTATCGTTTGTACAGGAAAGATAAAGAATCTGCAGTGTAAATAGAATAATAACTGATTGTTTCATTGAACAAGAATTATTTATTAAAATTCGAAAAAAAAAATCATTTTTTGAAAAAAAATGTGATGAACAACGGAATTTTGTGATGAAAAGTGAAGTTTTTATAGACCCAATGAGCATTAGTTTTATGCCACTATTAAATTTATGGAAGCAATGATTCCAGTACTGATTATAACTTCTCCTTTTTGCCTGACAAATGTTGGTTTCACATTAACAAATACAACATCGAATAGGAATTAGTAATTGCGTAATTAGGGAAATTATTCCTCAATTCTGAGGGCTTTCTTAAAACTTTCAACAAATAACCGGCCAATTGGTATTTTCTGATTTTCAATAATAACATAGTGATGTTCAATTGCTTCAATATAATTTATGTTTACTGAATACGATTTATGAGTCTGTATGAATATATTTTTGGGAAGCCTTTTAAGGAAATCTTTCAGGGTTGATCTGATTAAGTGTTTTTTGTTGTTTTTGCAATACAGTTCAAGATAGTTGCCATCAGCTTTAATCCATAAGAGTTCTT
>JAJUGM010000215.1 GCA_029268165.1 Bacteroidota bacterium | reverse complement strand
TTTAATTTGTTCTGGTGTATAACCTTGAATCTTTAATGTTTTTCTGCTCATAATTTTGTAATTTGGTTTTCCAAAGTTACAAAATTATTTGTGTAATTACTAATTAGACTTAATATAAAATAATTATTTCCGGAATCATACTGATTATTTTTGGATCAGTATTTAAAATACAACATTGGACAGGATTCTCAACATCTTATTTATTTGGTTTACTTATTATTACAATAACATATTTTCTCAGATTTTTATTAAAAAGAAAAAAGTCAATTATGGATTATACAAAAATATTATGGCTCTTTTTCAATAATTTAAGCTTTTTTTTGAGCTAAACCATTGGATATTGCAAGATTTATTTTTTTTATCGCTTTAGGGATTTTCTGGATCGGACTGCTTTTTCAACTTAATATTGATTATTATTTAATAAAGACGATTTCAAATAATTCCCAATGATTTCAATAAATCGTTATTGATTTCCATGCCAAGTTGAACAGCTTTATTTATATCAGACCTTGCGTTTTCATATTCTTTGAGTTGGATCCATGACAAAGCTCTCAGATAAAAGTAAGAACCGTTCTCATATATACTTATAGCTTTGGAAAAGGCATCTATAGCTTTCCTGTGTTCTCCAAGCTGTTGAAAAGCATAGCCAATTTTGTTCCATATTTCACCGGTTTCATCAGGAACAATTTGTAAATGCCTTTTATAGTCATCTATTGCAGCCTGATATTGTTTAGTCAGTATATGTAACATACCCCTGTTCCTGTAACCATTCATTGTTGAGGGATTGATATCAATAGCACGGTTTAAGTCAGCCCGCGCACTGTCAGTCATACCAATGGCCAGATAGGCACCACCTCTGTTTGCTAATGCCAGGTCATTAGATGGTTCCACAGCAAGGCACTGCGAATAATCTTTAATTGCAGAGACATATCGTTGTTGTTTGAAATAAATATTGGCCCGGTTTATTAAAGCATCAGTCTGGAATCTATCAAGATCGATTGCTTTTGTAAGCATATTCAGTGCTTCTTTGGTTTTTCCATCATTTTTGTAAACCAGGCCCCTGTTTGCATAAGCAAGACTGCTGGGACATATTCTTATTGCCCTGTCCCAGAGGGCAGCACTGTTTTTCCAGGAAGTACTCAGCCGGTTTGTTAAAATTGTAAATGATAAGACAATTATAGATAAGATAACAATCCATAAAACAGGCATTTTACCATTGTTCTTATCTATCCTTTGTTGAATAAACATGCCGGCTAATAAGAAAGGTCCAATAAGCGGGATATATGCGTAACGATCAGCCATTATCGCACTCCCAACAGGGATTAACTGTAATACAAGTAAAAGATTTACTATATAAAAGAGAATGCCAAACGCAATGGTTTTATTCTTTTTTAAAGAAATAAAAAATGCTGATAAAAGAAATAATGAAAACAAAATGGAAAAATGGAAATATAAAGGTAATTTGGCATTTAATGCAGGAAAGGGATAATAAGCACAAAGTTTAATAGGAAAGATTGTTTTTATAAGATACATCATAATTCCATAATTCGCAAACAGAAAACGCGATAATAATGAGTAATGCAATTTCCCAGTAGCTTCAAATTCTTTCTGGATATGTATGGTAATTAAACCGAAGACAACTGAAAAAATAAAAAACGGAATTTTTTCAACATAAGTTTGCCAACGATTTAGCCGTTTTTTATAAAAATCAATTGACAGTAAAACAATGGGAAAAATTACTGCAGCCGGTTTTGATAATAAGGAAAAAACAAAAAGTAAGAAAACACTTGCCAGTGTAATCATTTTTTTCTTATTCAAATAGTTGAGATATAATATCAAACCACCTAGAAAAAAAGCGCTATATAATAAATCCTTGCGTTCGGATATCCATGCTACAGATTCAACATGTAATGGATGAACTGCAAAAAGCAATGCTGTTATGCATGCAATCCATATTTTATTTCCTGATAGTTGAAATATAAAAATAAAGACCAGAATTATATTAATAAAATGAATAAGGACATTTACAAAATGAAACCATTTAGCATCTCCATCTGAAATCCAGTAATCAATTGCTAAGGATAACATGGTTACAGGGTGGTAATTACCTGAAACAGGTTCACTAATGATTTTATGAATCTTTAATGGTGAATGTATAGTGGTATTATGCACCACATAATCCTCATCATCCCAGTTAACAAAATCGGCTTTAAAAACAGGAGCAAAAGCAGAAACTGTAAGTATTAAAATACTTAGAATCATTAACCAAATTTTGCTGTTTTCGTATGAAAAAGTACTATATGCTTGTTTTGCTGATTTTGTTTTCATATTTAAAGCATAATTACCTTTGTAAAACTAATTATTTAAGTGAAAAAACAGAACTGATTTCATGCCAAAATATCTGACTTACCGGTATCAGCAATATTATATAAATAGATCGCCACAACTACTGTAACCAATGCACTTAACACAAACGTTGCAGTTGCCCCGAACTTCAGCCAGATCAGGCCGGCAAGCGAACTGGCTATAAGGGTGCAAATACTCTGAAAAGCAGTAAACGTCCCAATAGCTGTGGCCACCTCAGCTTTGTCCGATATGTTTGTTATCCATGCTTTTGAAATACCTTCAGTAGCAGCTGCATATATTCCATACAGAAAGAATAATGCAATAAAACCAGCATCGGATGAATTAAACCCGAATCCGGCATATACAATTGCAAAAAGTATCAAACCGGAAACCAACACACGCTTTAATCCTATCTTGTCGGCCAGCATGCCCATAGGGTATGAAAATAAAGCATAAACAAGGTTATAAAAAATATAGATACCTATCACAATACGGTCATCAGCGCCTGACTCTTTTATTTTCAGTAACAGAAAAACATCAGAACTGTTAAAAAGGGTAAAAACAAGCAAACCGGCTACCAATTTCCGGTATAAAACCGGACTTGTTTTCCAGTATTTCAGAAATTCAAAAAACGATACTTTATAAGATGAATTATTTTGCTGAGCCGGTTTTTCTTTAAGGAAATAAGTACATAATACGGCTATAATTCCCGGAATGAAGGCTGCCAGAAACAACAGGCGGTATTTTGCAGGCCATATCCATAAGAAAACTTGTGCAAGCAATGGCCCAACAACGGCGCCCAAAGTGTCCATACTGCGATGAAAACCAAACACCCTCCCTTTTGTTTCCGCAGTTGCCTCAGCCGATAGTATAGCATCGCGTGCACCGGTGCGTACTCACTTCCCAAGCCTGTCAATGGTGCGTGCCAGAAATATCCAGAGTGGATAAACAAATGCTGCCATCATTGGCTTCGAAATGGCACTCATCAGGTAACCCAGCCTCACAAATGGAACTCGCTTTCCTGCTGTATCAGACAGTTTACCGAAATACCCTTTGCTAAGGCCGGCTGTGGCTTCTGCAAGGCCTTCAAGGATGCCAATCAGCAGTACCGAAAAACCAATGCTTTTTAAAAAAATGGGCATTACCGGGTACAGCATTTCACTGGCCACGTCGGTGAAGAAACTGACAAATGACAGAATGACTACAGTGCGGGTTATTATTTGCAGTGTTTTTATTTTCATTTTGGTTTGTTTTAATGAAACTCAGTTAATATAAGCGTACCCCGCGAAATAAAAACTAACAGCCAGACTTTAATAGAAAGCATTCCAACTCATCAGCAGACTAATTGTCCTCATAGAAGAATCTATCGGGATTGGGTCAAATTTCCAGCATTTGCAACAAAGATATCTATTTGATTGATCCCACAGTATAATAACAGCCTTGAATAACATCTATTGGTATGTTAATAATTTTTTTATAATAACCATGCAGAAGCCTTATTGCAGGTATGGTTGCCTGTATAATATCTGTTTTAAGGCACAGTCTATATGTTATCAATCGAAAGAACTTTTGACAATTCAATACGTATTTCATCCATAATCGATTCAGATAGTTCTCCAAGTCGCTTAACAAATCTATCCTGTGATACTGAACGCACCTGAAAACAGTCTGCCGCAGATTCTTTTGTAAGTCCATTTTTAGTATTTGGCTCAATTTATATCATCCAAGGGGCTATCTCATACCTGTCTTTCCAATCCGTAATAGGTAGAATAATTTTTAAGGGCAATTTACCTAATGAGTTGTCATTTACAATAACTGCGGGACGTGTTTTTTTAATCTCCGCTCCAAGGGTTGGGTCAAGATTTATTAACCATATTTCATTTTGCTTCATAAAAATCTGCAAAATCAAGGTTAATAAAGGCTGTCAACTCATCATCTGTTTTATAATCAGTATACAAAGTATTAGCAGCTTTTTTCATCATGTTTTTATCTTCGTGCGCCCTAATCGAACGAATGACTTTCTCAATTACATATATTCTTTTTGAAATCGGCATTCGCTGAATTTCCTTTATTATATCATTTGTTCCCATATTAAATCGTTTTATATTGCAAGTTACGAAAAATAATCAATATTATGCATTAACTGTCAATGTTTAAGGTATGAAGTGATGAAGTGATAAGAAATCATATTCTGCCATGAAATTCCATTCCTAATCAGGATACAACAGATACTTCTTTCGCATCTGCCTGTATTTTTGCAACTCCGGTTGCCAGCTCTGCCTTATTTTCTCTTCTGTCCATCCGGCTTCTATTTGTTTTCTTAACTTTTCTGTACCGGCAAGTTGTGTGAAATATGAATTAAAAAAGTCTTTCCTTTGCATGGTTTGATATGACAATATGATCCAGCTCAGATTAGTACGTTTCAGATGAACCAGGGAATCAGCCGTCAGTTTTCGCAAATCGTTTCCGAAACATTTCAGCCCTTTGTGCTTCGGGTTCCTGTTTTCAGCTGTGCCTGAAGGAATGTATGAAAATTCTTTATGCGGATAATCAGGATGTCCGAATACCTGAAACGGGAATGGAGTGCCACGTCCAACATTCATAATGGTACCTTCAAACAAACCGAGTGAAGGATATAAATAAACCGCTTCCATATTCCGCAGATTAGGCGACGGATGAACCGTTAACCTGTAAAGGCTTTGATGCGTATAATCTATACAGGGAATTACTTTCAGGTTGCATTTTAATCCGTTTCCCAGCCAGCCTTCACCATTAATCATTATGGCCAGTTCACCAACGGTTAAACCATACACCAAAGGTATTGGATGCATTCCAACAAATGACTGATGAAGGGGTTCAAGCACAGGGCCGTCAATGTAAAAGCCGTTTGGATTAGGACGGTCGAGAATAATAAGGGATATGTCATTTTCGGCACAGGCTTCCATAACATAATGCAGGGTGGATATGTAGGTGTAAAACCTGACGCCCACATCCTGTATGTCATAAATCATAATATCAATATCTTTAAGGTCATCAGCAGAGGGCTTTTTTTTATTTCCGTAAAGTGAAACAATGGGGATACCTGATTTGGCATCAATGGTATTTTTAATGATTTCGCCATCAGCAACAGTTCCCCTGAAACCATGTTCAGGCGAAAATATTTTCACAATACTTATTTGCAGTTTGAGCAATGAATCAACCAGATGCACAGAACCTATGGTGCTTGTGTGATTGGCAGTGAGAGCACATTTTTTGTTTCTAATAAGAGGGAGGTAAATAGCAGTCTGCTCTGCCCCTGTTTGTATAGTTTCAGATTTTTCGCGGCTACATGCCGAAAATGGGAAGGCAGATACAATAATTAAGGCAAGTATGGTTTTTTTCATTCTTTTGTTAAAGCCTATTTAGGAGAACATGCTAAATTAGCATTTTAAAACAAATCTTTTGCACAAATTGAATACTGAATACTTTATAGCAAAAAGGCTAATTAAGGAAACCAGGGGACAGAAAACCGTTGCCCGGCCTATTTTGCAAATTTCTCTTGTAAGCATTGCGTTAAGCCTCACCGTCATGATTATTTCGGTTTGCACTGTAACAGGATTTAAAGGTGAGATACGCCGCAAACTGATTGGTTTTGGTTCACATATTCAGATTCTGAATTTTGATTCCAATTCGTCATTTGAAACAAAACCCATTTCAAAACACCAGCCATTCAGTGATTTCATTGACTCCCTTCCCGGAATCAAACATGTGCAGGTGTTTGCTACAAAGCCTGGAATTATGAAAT
>JAJUGM010000214.1 GCA_029268165.1 Bacteroidota bacterium | reverse complement strand
CGGAGAAAGTAAATTGCACCGACGAAATGAATCTTTCAAAATCTGTACAAATCACTTTTGATGAAACTTACAAGGGAATAGCTCACACAGTTATAGGGCAGGTATTGTACTGAAAACATTGGTATTTGTGATAATTACTACTAACGATGAACGCAACCTGGAAGGAAAACTGGGAGGAAACAAAAAAAAGGTATACAGACTGGTGGAACGGCAAGGGATTTCTTATCAGTATGTGGGAGCACATACAGAAAGAAGGCCAGCCACATGAGGATGTAAAGAAACCCTTGCCTGCTAAAGATTACGAACAGTTTTGGTTTGATCCTTCTTGGCGGTCAGAATATCTGCATTACCAGCTTTCAAGAAGTTCATTTAAAGCTGATATTCTGCCTGTAGCCAACACCCATCTGGGGCCGGGCTCTCTGTCAGCTATTCTGGGGGCCAGCTTGCAGGCCGGAGAGAATACTATATGGATTAAGCCGTGTAAACATGATTCGGTTGAAATAGTATTTGATGAATCGAATAAATGGTGGCAGTTGCATCTTAATCTGATTGATGCCTGCTGCAAAAAAGCCCGGGGAAAATACATGGTGGGTTGCCCCGATCTGGTGGAAGGCCTTGATACACTGGCCGGACTAAGAGGAACCGATTCGGTCCTGACCGACATTTTGCTTCGTCCGGAATTATTACATCAACAGCTGAAACAGGTGAACGAAATTTATTTCAGGGTATTCGATACAATTTACAATAAAATTCAGGTAAATGGTGAGATGGCTTTTTGTTATTTCTCGTTGTGGGCCCCGGGAAAAGTTTCAAAATTACAATGCGACATATCAGTAATGATATCGGAAGATGATTTTGTAACATTTGCCTTACCTTACCTGAAGGAACAATGTAAAATTATTGAATATACCTTATATCATCTTGATGGCGTTGATGCTATACGTCATCTTGACGCAATCCTTGAAATACCTGAATTAAAAGCAGTGCAATGGACGCCTGGCGAGGGTCAACCTCAGGGAGGAAGTCCTAAATGGTATTATCTGTATAAAAAAATTCTTGAAAAAGGTAAACGTGTTATGCCATGCTGGGTGGATGTGGATGAACTGGAACCTTTACTTGATAATGTCGGTACTGAAGGATTACATGTGCTTATGCATTTTGAAACTGAAAACGATATTGACCGTGCTTTAAAAATAGCACAAAAATATATTTAACCCCATTAAAAATTATGGAAAGCATTCACACTTTTCTTAAACCAATTGATTTTATTATTGTTACAGCATACCTGTTTATACTTATTGCAATAGGTTATTGGGTTAGTTTCAGAAAAAAGAAAAATTACAATGATAATCTGTTTCTTGCCGGTCGTTCTTTAGGATGGACGAGCATAGGTTTCACCATGTGGGGAACTAATGTAGGCCCTTCAATGCTTCTTGCATCGGCAAGCATAGGTTATACCACCGGAGTAGTTGCCGGCAATTTCGGGTGGTATGCTTTTTTATTTATTCTGTTGCTTGCCATGGTTTTTGCACCCCGTTATTTAGAAGCCAGAGTTATTACTTTACCTGAATTTATGGGCAAACGATTTGGACCATCCACACGAAATATCCTGGCATGGTATTCGCTTACAACAATTCTTATTTCATGGCTTTCATTGACTCTTTTTGCCGGTAGCATACTGGTAGGGCAGATACTAAACCTGCCTATGTGGTTATCAGCGATTGTACTGGTAATTATTTCAGCATTTTTTACTGTTTCAGGAGGATTAAAAGCAGTGGCTTACACCAACGTTTTTCAGATGGTTCTGTTGATTATTGTATCATTAATCTTAACAGTCAAAGGTATTTCGGCCGCAGGAGGTATAAAATCGATTTACCAAAACACCCATCCACATTATTGGAACCTGTTTCTTCCGTTAAGCGACAAAAACTATCCATGGCTGGCTATTATTCTGGGGTACCCTGTAATGGGCATCTGGTTCTGGTGTACCGACCAGTCAATGGTTCAATCAGTGCTTGGTGCCAGAAACCTTGTTCAAGGTCAGTTAGGAGCAAATTTCACAGCCTGGCTTAAAATTCTTGATGTAGCTTTGTTTATCATACCCGGTATTGCATGTTTTGTTTTGTTTCCCAACCTTAAAGATCCTGATGAGGCATATATGACTATAGTTACACGTCTCTTCCCGGCAGGCATGACCGGAATGGTTATGGCTGTGCTTATAGCCGCACTCATAAGTACAATTGATTCAGCCCTGAATTCCCTGAGCACAGTATTCACCATGGATATATATGTGAAAAAATTTAAACCCACTGCCAACCAGACAGAAATTGTCGGAATAGGAAGAATAGCAGCTATCTCCGGAGCCATTGCCGCTACCTTTCTCACTTTGGCTATTGACAGCATAAAGGGATTAAATCTTTTTGATGTATTTCAGGCTATTTTGGGGTTTATTGCCCCGCCAATGTCAGTTGTATTCCTTTTTGGCGTTTTATGGAAAAAAGCGACAGCAAAAGCTGCAAACATCGTGCTTACAGCTGGTACAGCCTTCAGCATAGGCATTGGTATATTTTATTTATGGGTTTTCCCATCAGAGAAATATACATTCTGGCCACATTTTCTGCTGTTATCATTTTTTATTTTCGTGATTCTGGCTTTTGCTATGTGGCTTATATCTTTAAACGGTTACAATAAAAATAATAATGAAAGTGGCCCATCTGTTATAGCTAAAATACCTCCTGCACCTATGAAAGTGTGGATACCATGGATATTATTGATAATAACAATGATAGGCTTATATATTCTTTTTAATGGCCATTGAACATCTCGGGCCGGTAGCTATCAGTTACCTATTGTATTATTAATGCATCTACATCAAAGCTAGCCTGTCCTTTGCAAATCAAATACACCAGATATGTTCCTGCATTAAGGTTAAGTTTTTTTCTTATTTCCTGATTTCTCCATTTCTGAGAAGGTCTGAATAACATCTCTTCCTGATATAATTTATTGAGCTGCATATCGTTAATTTCAATGATAACAGGTATATCCTTTGCTATATTATTTCTGTATCTGAATCTCAATGTATAAGTATCTCCCACCCCAATGTTTATATTCCAGATTAAACTATCAGCTACTGTATCTGTTATTTTGAGAAAACTTTTCCCTGAATCAGTGTCAATTAATTTTCTTATTGAAGTGCCTTTAACAACTGCCTCTTCTGCCTCATAAACCATTATCTGCCGCTGGTCATGGGCCTGACCGAGTAGTGATGTCTCTACCAATACCACAGTGTACATTCTCAAATTACCAGCCATTATACTACCATTCTTACCAAGATATACAGTATCACCTTTTTCAAAACGTCTTGCATACGCTTTATAAAGATTTCCTTCACATGCGTCATTCTCAATATAGGTATGCGTATACATATAGCTTTGCAGCCAGTATGGCAAGGTATCCATGCGGTTATCGACTGCAACAAATACATCAGCCTTTGAAGCCAAAACAACTGTGGCTAATGTATCATATTCAGATTGTGGATTATTTTGCGATGTTTTTATCCATACCGCGCCATACATATTTGAAGGAAGATTCCTGATCTGAACGGTGTCATCGGTATATTGCTGATCTCCAATATCAAGCCAGCGGTTTACCGTCCATTTATTTTTCAGTTCTTTATCAATAAAGTTAAGAGTATGAACAATGTGTGTTGCAGATGGAGCTGATTTAATCTCAGCCTGTCTGGAAGCAATAGCTATTGCTGATATTACTGCCTGGCCTGATTTAACCTGTGGAAATGAGATGATTAGTTTACCGCCTGTTACCTGCACAATAGCTTTCTTTTTCAGCACCCTGTCATGCCCAGCTTCAGCCCAGACATCCAAATCATTAATTATTACAGAATCGTTTACAGCTACATCAAAAATACGCCATCCTTTGCAGTTCATTCCACCGGCAGTTCCATACCATGGTTCAATAAAAAATAATTCAACCAGGTATTCACCGTCTGGTAAAGGGAAAAAATAACGTAATTTGTTTCTGCCATACCGAAAGGTCTGGAATAAAATATCATCGGCAGTACCTTTTATTGGGTCGAATGTGCGGCGCTGGCTGCCGTATAATGCAGGTAATCCTTCAAATTCGTCTGTCCATGACTGACTACCCCATACAGTATCAGACGTTGTTTGCCTATCAGCAACCCAGATGTTACCATAAACATCCTTATAATCAGGCCCTCCGCAGTTTACCCTGTAAAAATAATTATAGCTTTCTTCAGGTTTTGTAATATCATTAGAGTCATCATCATTAGCAGCTTTGTCTGAAAATGCAGGTAAATGGTGAAGAACTATCTGATCTTCAGCAACAACACTGCCGTTGACATAGCCTCTTGCATAAAGTATATTATATTGGATATAAACACTATCCCATGAAAAATGAGTACCTATACCCTTTTTAGTCTTCCGTCCGAGTGATATTGTGCCCGGGCCATTAAACAGCTCTACTTCATCGCAATTGGAATATACAATTATATTACTTTTTAACCCTGGTGTTGTCCACCGGTTAGGCCAGGTATGTGATACAATATATACCATCGGCTCAGTTTCTTTTGGAGCATAGTTAGCTCTATAAAGGTAATACACGTCAAGTGGTTCTCCCCACAATGTGAACAGCCCTTTATAATTAACCGGCCCTATTCTGTCTATTTCGCGCAAGCCTTCGCCATTTTGAATTCTTCCCGGATTCTCATGAGAATAAAATATCCACTGAAAATGGCCGCAACATTGACTTCTGACAGATTCAGCAAGTCTGATTTTAGTTTCCATCAGATCACACATTCTGTTTTCGCTATTAATACTGTTGTTAAAATATCCCTCTTCAGTATGCAAATCAATACTACGCCAGGCACCATATTCACCATTTAAAAAGTCATATTTCATTTCGCGGTCATACTTATCAGGGTCACCTGAATAGGTGCCCGACCAGTTTTGAATAACATTCCAGTCTGTTCCGCTACCACCGTTGCAGGTAGTAACCAATCGCTGTGATGTGGCGGTAGGGTCAAGCTCTCTTATGATTTCTGTGCACTCACGGGCAAAATCTTCAGGCAGAACGCTTTCATTCGACAATCCCCACAGAATAACTGAAGGAGAGTTCCTTCGCTCCTTTATCCAGTCTTTCAAAAGGGCTTTAAAGTTGGCCTTGAAAGCAGGATTATCAAACCATATGTGCGCAGAAAACTGCGGCCACCATAATATCCCCAGTTTATCCCAATATTCCTGATATAGTAAATTATGGGGCTGATGAGCATCACGGAAAGCATTAAATCCTGCTGCCTTCACCTGCATAGCACGGGCATATATCTGTTCAGCACTAAAGGCATGGCTCATGCCCATATTATGCTCATATTCGGCTGTTCCATTAATAAACAATGATTTACCATTGATCATAAATGTGCGGGTATTGTCATTCCGACCCACAGGCCAGCTTATATATCTGATACCGTAACGAGTAAATACGCGGTCGATTACCTTTCCTTTTTCCACAATGTCGGTTATCAGTATATATAAATAAGGATCCTCAGGCGACCATAACCGGGGACTTCTGACAGAAATGGGAGGTGTTTCAATGTTGACCGTTGTACCGGATTGTATAAAAACAGCAGTATCTGATGCTGCCACAAAACTGCTGTCGGTATTCAAAAGACGGTTAATTAATGTCAGTTTATGCCTTTTTTTCCCATAGTTTTTAATTTCTGCCCTGATTTTGAGTATAGCTGGTTTATCATTACAGACGTAATCATTCCAGATATGTACACCAAAAGGTTCAATTCTTATTTTATTTGTTATAATAAGATGTACTGGTCTGAAGATGCCCATAGGCTGTGAACCTTCTGAAAAGCCCCATTCATCTGAGCAACCCCCGCACACCCAGGGTAAATCTATTATCCCGGCAGGGTGATCCGAGCGCACAGCAAGTATATTCATATTACCTGAACTATTTACGAATTCAGTAATATCTATGGTAAATGAAGTCCGCCCACCGGCATGATAACCCACCTTTATTCCGTTCAGCCAAACAGTGGCATACGAGCCAACGCCCTCAAACCAAAGGAAATAACGTTTATCCTGCTCTTTATCAACAAGCTTAAATATCTTT
>JAJUGM010000213.1 GCA_029268165.1 Bacteroidota bacterium | reverse complement strand
GTGGTATCATAATGTGGTTCTGCCTTCATATCCCATGGTGCCCGGTCTTCGGTTGGGCCGAATTCCATTATGGGAGTAAAGCAACCGAAAGCAAGCCATCGGGCGCAAACCTCGCGGTCGAGGTCGCCCTGCCAGTATCCTCCGATATCAGAACCCCATATAGGAAATCCTATGACTGCACTTCGCTGCACAGCAATGATTGCTGCCCGCAAACCTTCGGCAGGTGAACCAATATCGCCACCCCAGAATACTCCATATTTTGAACTTCCCGTGTAACCTGCACGCGGAAAAATAACGAAATCGCTATTGCGGATTTTTGAACAACTTTCGTTAACCGTTTTTACGTACAAAACCGGATATAAATTGCGTATTTCGCGGGTTGTTCTTCCATCTGCAACGGTTATATTGCGTGTTTCAGGAACAAGTTCTTCCGACCTGTCGAGTTTGAAACCATCAATACCTTGCAGCAACATTTTTTCTATTCCTTTCTGCTGCCACCATTTGCAGGCTGCCGGATTTGTGAAATCAATGAGTGCTACATTTGTTGAATCAATTTTGCCATGTGGTCCTTTCATGGGCATGGCATATCCCGAATCAATGGCCTGTAACCTCATTTTGCCTGCCACCCATGGTGCAATCCATAGCATCAGCCTGATGTCGTGGCTATGTATCCAGTCAATCATTTCTTTTGCATTGGGAAATCGCTCTGAATCCCATTCAAAATCTTCATAACCGTGTACGCCTTTTGCCCAGGGGCGGTCAATCCAGTATGCACCGCAAGGTATGTCGAGTGCTTTCATCATCAGGATATCTTCTGCCAACATGCTGTTATACGGCACTTTAACCGGAGTACCGTCATAATATTTTTTGCTATTGTAGTGGTTATCCCTCCAGCGCCATGGAAGGAATGTCCATCGCGGAGGGAGTATGGTTGGCCCTGTATGTAGTGAGTGCGCTTTTACAATTTCTGCCGGATGCTCTGAAATATATATAATCCCATTCAGAGCAACGCCTTCAAATGTTACGTTTACTCTTGCAGGGTCAGTTTTGCAAATATCAAAATGCCCGGGCCATGTGCCTTCAATAAATAATCCATACCCGCCTGATGATAAATAAAAAGGACAATAAAGCGATAGGGTAGGCTTTATAAGCATATCTACTTCCTGTCCCCGCAAATTTAATGCTTCGGTTATACCGTTTCTCCATGATTCTTTCTGATCGCCGTCGACAACCCTTTCAAACAGTCCGGTAAAGTTTTCATCTTCCCGGGCAATAATGCTGAATCCCCATTTTATGATGCCGGTATCGGGAATGGCCTGAAAAGAAAAGCTAAACTGATTGTTTTCTTTCAGGAATTTTATAATAATTTCCCTTTCATTTGTTATCCATATGGCTTTGAATTCGTTTGTATCAGATTCGGTTTTATCAGGAAACCCTTTAATCCATGTCCTGCCCGAAGAAGTTTCAAAAAAAACAGCACCTGTTTCCCCGGTTTCGTTTCCGGCAATTATAACAGGCTTTGATTGTTTACCTGTGTTCAGGATGATACATGGATATCCCTTTTTTGTTTCAATTTTTATTATACTGTTGTGCTGGCAACCCTGTATCAAGGTGGCAAGAATAATAACTCCGGCAAGTTTTACAATATTTTTCATTTTATTTATGTTTAATATTTAACGAATTCAAAATCTGGAAACCCCTCAAATTTAACATTCCACTTCCCATTATCGGGAAAACCGTTTCTGCCGTTTTCAGCCTTATATGTGCACATCATAGCCACTGCACTTAGTAATGCTCCGTTGCCCGGCAGGTATAATGATAAGGTATTGGTTTGATAATTATGGCCATTGATAAGGTAAGTGTTTTTTGGCGTATCCATTAACAGAAATTCAATGGCTTTTTCGGGCATATTGAGTTTTGTCGCAGTCATTGCAGCAAGCGGAGGATCCCAACCCCATATGGTTTCCCATTGCCATGAATCTTCTATTTTATTTAGTGTTTTGGCAAGAATTGTTTTGTCAACTTTATTTGTTTCGGGCAGAAAACCCAGAATGCCCAGAATGGCAGGATGATCGGTCAGATACCTTGGGTTGGTATACGAATCGGGTGCGCTTTCGGCAAAAAGGTATAAGCTGTCAGTTACAGGTAAGTCAGCCATTCTATCAATAATTTCCTGCCAGTGTATGTCTTTTGCCATGCTGAGTCTTTCACGCCATTGCTGGGCTATGTTTAAACCCCAGTACCAGTATACCAACTCAAACGACGGATTAATTGTTGTTTCCGGATCAAATCGTTCCTGTGCAGGTATTAAAGCAGGACCGAGAACATATCTGTCACTTATGCTGTCATATCGTGCATATGATGCCATAAAATCAGCTGTAGCAAAGACCAGTTTTTTATATTTATCCAGAACAGATTGATCATGCTGATGAATCTGATAAAGCATTTCCGCAAGATAAATAATATGAGGCTGTTGCCAGATTAAGAATGGTCCTATTCCACTCGGGCTTTCCCTGCCGCCGGGGCCAACCATCTTTGGCCATCTCACTCCCTGGTAGCCTTGCATCGCTGCAGTTTTTTCGGCTCTGTTATAAATACTGAAATAAAAATTCAGCTGATCTTCCATCAGCGATGGCCTTCCCCAAAGTATAAAATGCATGGCGTGCCACCAGTGCATCTCAAGGTGAAACTTTCCGTGCCAGCTGTTATATGTCAGTCCTGTTTCCTGGGGAGGGAGAGACCCTGTACATTGAATTTTAGTCAGATACTGAGAAAGTATTATTCTACGCTCTAACTCAAAAGCCCTTGGGTCGGTACATCCTGAGAAATCAATAGCTGCGCCACTTTCCCAGAATTTTTTCCAGCAGGTTCTATTGTTTTTCCTCGTTTCATTAAACGACGGAAGATGTTCTCTTCTTAATTCAGGTGAAAACAGGCAGCAAATATCAAATGTGCTGTTGCCTAATGAAGGAATAATATAATATTTGTGATCGCTTTTTTTATCAATCACTGCATTTCCTGACCATTGAGCATGAATAAAATATTTATTTGCATCAAGTTGCCTTAAAAAGTAAACTTCAGAGGAACTCATTGTTAGGATGGCTGTGGAATGCTTATCGGGTTGGGAAAAATCATAGCCCGGACTAAATTTATTGTGATTGCCATATGCGAAACGCATTGTTATTTTTATTCTGCCTTGTTTAAATAAATCAGTGACAATACGGCATGAAATCAGGTCAATATGCTGATGGCAATATGTAGTAATTTCAACAGGCACGCCTTCAAACTCAAACCGGCTTTTTATTTCGCCGGTCCATAAATTGATTATCTGTGAAGGATGATGAATGTCTGCGATTGATGCGATGGTATTGTCATTTTTTATGAGCTCAATACCAATAAGTCCAAGGTGCAGTCTATGGGGATTTTCGCGTAACCAGCTACTGGCTTTGTTTTTATGTTCATCAAGGCTCATTATATGCTGGTATGCATAAGGTACAGAATCATTTCCGATATGATAATATTTATAAATATCACTCAATGTAAATGAATCGGGATTTGGAAAATAGTGCCAGCCCCATTGAGACATGGTTCCCAGGGGTGTGCCTTTTTCATAAAAGTCGGGGAAAGTTTGCATACCGGTTATGTCAAACGTATAGGCAAATTCACCGTTTCCGACGGTCAGCGGATTAAGGTAATCCGGCGATGAAATAACAATGTTATGCCTTGTAACCAGCTGGTATCTGTTTATATACTTAGTATTACCTACAGTGAAGGCAAATAAAAACAATAAAACTATACTTTTAGGCAGGAAATGTGTTATTTTCATAGTTTGGCAATTCTTCACATTTTCTCCCATAATAATTGCCTAACCGGTCAATTTTATTTTGAAAAAGGATAAGCTCCTGTGTACGGTTTTTCGTTTTTAGCATTTCCCAGCACCTCACTGATATTTTTTGGCAGGTGCGCAGCTTTAATTTCTTTCTGAACATCGGGTATAAGCTGATAATTACCTAGTTCAGGACTTTTGAATATATTATAATTGAGATATTTATCATTTATTGAAAAGTCGGGTTGCACTTTTTGTATCTCAGACGGGGAATTCAACCTGGCCTGGCATTCTTCATTTTGTGCCGGGCTCCATAATATGAGCGGAAAATCATTTTTTTCTGATGCACATGCATATACATTGTAATCCATTTGAACAAAAGGTGACTTGTTAAGCCTTATACACAGTGATTTGGGTTGCCAGACGAACAATAGTGGCCGCTGGAAATCAGCATCAGCGGCGAGCAGATTATTGACAAATACGTGGCCTTCGCGTTCATGAACATCAGGGCCGGTGCTTGGATGCCATCCAAAATGGTCTCCGACGGCGCTTCTTTCATTACGTCCAATTACAGCAGTACTGTTGAAAAAAGTATTCTGATAGATTTTTGCATTTGAACTGTTGAGGATGTGGATACCGTTTTCACAACGAACAAATACATTGCCGGCACAAATAACTCCTTTGGATATTTCAAAGAAGAAACCACTTTCGCTCGGCCATGTTTGTTTTCCGGTAAATTTTCTGTCGAGCAGGCCTACATTTTCAACCCAGTTATTAATAAAAACTCCATCGACATTGCCCACATCGTACCAGATGCCATTGGAATAGGGTAGGTCAATAACAAGGTTATCACGGCAGGTAACCCGGTAGCATTGATTGAATATTTTAACAGCAGCAGGGTAATAACCGGTTATGAGTTCTATATTATTGCGTGTGAAAATATTTTTCTCAAGAAGGACGTCGGAAGAACTTAGTATATAAATACCTTCAGTGCTTGTATCGGTAATTTTGCAGTTACGAATAACAAGTTTATCTCCGCGCAGGTAAGCAGCCACACGTGAGCAGAAAGAAATGGTGCAATGCTCGAGTGTGGTACCTATAACTTCTTTTCCATGGTTAGTTTCATTTGACAGGCCTTCAGGATCGGTTCCTTCAATTTCAATAGCGCGGTAGGCATATTGTGTAAATGTTATTCCTTGAATTATAGGTCCTTTTTTATCAGATACTTTGCTGTGGCATTCCCTGGTTGTTCGTAAAATAGCCACGTCGAAAGCTGTTATTTCAACAAGACGATTTGTCGGATCCGTTCCGATATATACACGACCTGATTCATAGTCGATATAGTAGCTGTTTTCATTTACTTCGCCTTCCCAGCCGACAGACTGAAGAAATTTTCCATCGATAAATACCATATCATTGTTGAATTTGTATAAAGGTGTTATTTTCCCTTGCCTGTCGCGTTGCCACCAGTCGGCTGGTTTTGATGGAAATAATCTTTCCCATTTAGTGGTCCACAAACCATTGCCAAGGTTTTTCCATTCGGTTGCAATATAGGTCCCTTTAAAAACAGGCTGTTCATCTTTGTAGGGTTGCATAATGATGCCCTGATTCAATACCAGATTGCCTGTGCGGTAAATTCCCCCCCGAAGAATGATTGCGTCGCCTGAATTCACCTGCTCAAATGCTTGTTCAATTGTAGTTGGCTTATCAACAGATTCACCCCTATTTTCTGCTTTTCCGTCGGGAGCAACATAAAAAATTCTGCCTGTTGTGCGAGGCAGTTCGTATGTTTTTCTTTGCGGGCCGTAAGGGCCTCCTGATGGTTGAGCTGCAATCATTAATGATTGCAGTGTAATAATAAGGAAAATTCCATACTGAATGATAGAATATTTCATAATTATCTGTATTGATTTAAATATTTGTTATGCTTATAAAGGATTTTTGAAATTAAAGATACATAAAAGAAGTGAATTAAAAACGGGCAGATCTTTTATTATTAACTGACAGTCTTTTTTTATAATTATCAAAAATTAATCCGGCAGAATGAATAATTTTTTTATCTTTCCTCTTTCTATTTTTGAGAATAATTTGATATCCGGTCGAATATATTACTGATCTTGGCAACCGACGAGAAAATACTGATAGTTCATTTCGAAAAGCTCTTCCACGAACATTTCAGAGCCTTATGCTACTTTGCAAAAAAATACGTGGGCGATATAGATATCAGCAAGGAAATTGTACACAGCGTATTTATAAGATTATGGGAAAACCGTCGGGAATTCGACTGGCAGAAACCTGCTAAATCATACCTGTTCACAGCTGTCTATAACCGCAGTATGAATTACCT
>JAJUGM010000212.1 GCA_029268165.1 Bacteroidota bacterium | reverse complement strand
AATATGTTATCAGTTTATACTGCATGATTAAATTTTTATCTTATTAACAAAACAAAGATAACAAGCTTTTGTTAATTTTGATCAAATTTATTCTAGGTCAAAAATTATTGAATAATTACTTTTTCTGAATAATGCTTCCCGTTACTGATAACATGAATAATATAGTATCCTGCAGGTAGTCTGGTTTCAATCAGGTTATCATCTGATAATAAGGAATAGGTATTTATATATTTTCCTGAAATGTCAATAATCTCAGCTGTTGCTTCAGAAACTGTTTCCTCGTGGAAACTGATATATATATTTTTATGATAAGCATATATTTCAACCTGTTTGTGATGATCAGACGGATTATCCCATGTATTTGTGAGATGGTTTAGGTCAACAGTGGCAGTAGTCTTACACCCTTTCTGATCACTGACAGTAACTGAATAAACGCCTGACTCAAGGTTATAAATATCTTCGGTGGTTTCATTGTTTGACCAGTTGAAGGTATATGTGCCGGATATATCATTAACATTCAGGTCAATATATCCATCGGAAGCATTTTTAGAAGTCGGGGCATAGGCATTTATGGTCAGGTTAACCGGTGCAGGTTCGGTTATTGTAATAGTTTCATTAACAGCATTATTATCGGCATCGACAACAATTATTTTATATTCACCGGCCGGCAAATTTTCTATGTCTTCCTCTTCAGAGCCGTTTGACCACAAAATATACTGATAAGGCAATCTGCCGCCCATTACAGTGGCGTCAATTTTCCCGTCAGATGAGCCATTACATTTTGCATCATTTTTGATATAGGAAACCGTTAAAGGCATTCCAATATGAAGGATAAAGCGTCCGGAAATTTCAGTTGAAGATGCATCAAACTGGTATTCATTTGTTTCAAGCAGGTTAATGAAACGGTTTGTCAGTTTATCCTCGAGATAAATAGTTTTACCTCCTGAGTTTTCAGTGGCTCCAGAAAAACTAAGTTTCAGTGTGCCCTGAAAAACTGCTTTAATTTCAACCGGAATCTGCAGATACTCATCATTTAATGCAACAGAGTTAATTGCAAGTTGTTCTTTATTAACCGAAAGCGTGTAAACCTGGGGCACATTAGTATTGTCAGTAAATTTCTTATATGCGTCAAAACGGCCGTCAAATTCTCTGGTAGCTTCTTCCCTGAATGCAATTACAGTTTCGTCAGTGTAACCGTTCTGAATCAGAGCAAGTTTAATGCCTGTATTGCCCTGAATAGTCTTTTTAGTGCGTGAGATACCTTCAGTGGTTTTAATATCGCTGGTCATAGCAAGCCGGGCGTTACCGGGAGCAGAAACTTTTACAAAGAAACCCTGCATGGGTGGAATATACCGTGAGCCTCCGTTAGTGCTAACTCCGTTGACATAAGTCCGGAAATTACCCTGAGCTTCGTCCCATATATAAATTGCATTTTCAATATTTTCTTTTGTCCAACCTGATGGGGCATCCCAGTCTATGGCTGCTGCATAAGGATTGCCTACCAGATTCCAGCCTTCATGTTCTGCAATTTCCTTACCATCAGTATTTGTAAGCGTTATTTGCTGAGTGCCGGAGTTCATTGTACCCGAAAATAAAACAGAATCAGCCTTGGCGAAATATACATCGTAACCTTTAACCCTTTCCATATCAGCAGATGTCTTCTGCCATCCTTTGCTCCAGTCATTACTTGCAAGTGGTTCATTATAAGCATAAACCGTATTATTGATCTTACCGGCTGCGAACCCCTGTACCGGTGACGAGAAATAATACCAGCCTTTGGCCGGAATATAGCGCTTAATATTCAGTTTTCCATATACAGTGATTGTTCCGTAATCAAGAATTGACCCATATACTGTATTATCTGTTTCAATGTTGCAATTGCCGTATACAGTGAGTGATCCACTGGTCTGGATTTTCAATACCTGACCTTTACCAATAGTAATTTCCTTGCATGATGAAGTGCTTGTGACAACCGGGTTTTTAGAAACACTAGCCGGAATATTGACAATGGTATATTTATCGGGTATCCGGTTATTACTCCAGTTATTGACATTATTCCATTCCTCAGAAACGCTTCCGTTCCAGTCAGCCATAGGAGAATAAACGCCTTCGACCGAAATATCATCAACGTTCCAGCCGGCATAATGTATATAACGGTCGCTGACTGATCTCCACCGGAAATACACGGCAGATTTCCTGTCGGCATACTTTGATATGTCTATTTCAACATAAACCCATGCATTATCCTGCGGATATAAGGGTTGGCCAAGGTCTGTCCAGTTGATACTATCCGTACTTATTTCAACATAAGCTTTGTCATAGCCAGATTCAAAATTAGCCCAACGCCAAAATTTTAAACGGGTGTTAACAAATGAAGCACAGTTGATAGCAGGGCTTTTAAGCCATTCGTCAGCACTGTTATAATGCGAAGATACTCCCTCGAATTTGCTGCTGTATGATAATCCCTGGCCATAGACTTTGTTTATATTATTATCTGCAGTATGGTCATAAACCGGATCAGGATTTCCTACAAAGCCTTTGTTTGTCGGGTAATCTGAATAGCCTCTCCCTCCGTGAGGAATTCCATGTGTCCACGAATTATTTCCGTATGCTGCACCTGATGTCCAACCGGTAAGGGTGTTTTTGTCAAAATCTTCACTGAATATTTCAGTTATTTCTGCATTAAATATGGATATTTTAACAGCGGAATTTGCAGATTTCAGGTCCGGATCATTACATGTTGCCGACAAACTAACTGGTCCGCCACATTCATTAAACTTCATATCTGAGAAAACTGCCCTGCCTGATTGTGCCTTAACAATATTACCAGACATTTTTATATTGCCGCTGTTTGACAAGGTAATATCTTCAGCAAAATCGAAATCGGTATTGCCATTATCATCCTGCGCAACCACGGTTATCTCAGGTAATAAGGGTGTATTTATCACAGCAAGTGCATCAGGTTCAACAACAAAACATAGTCTGGTTGCATCAATGTCAAGGCGTAGCTTATTATCACCACTTTCAATGATGCCTGCACCAATAAATGAACCGCTTTCATTTTCAATAATATCCCTGAAACTCAATTTAAATTCAAAGTTGCTGTTATCGTTGACAAAGGATAAATTCTTTCGAAGGTAAATTCTTAATTTATATGATTCAGATGCATGATCATCAACGCTAATAATCTGATTTCCAGCAAACAAAATTTTACTCTCAAAAATTTTTCCACGCAGTTCCTGACCAGAAATCTCGCCAAGGTCAGGCCCATACAGAAAGGCGGCTGCGATAGCTTGTTGCCAGTCTGAAATTGAATTGCTGTTACCGGCTGTAATTATCAGTGTATCAATTATTGTAGATAATTTATCACCCGAACCGGCATCTTCAATAACAAATTCAAATACATCCATTTTCTCTGAAACAGAATCCACTTTTGAAGAGATTTCAGATGGAACAGTCATCCTGCCAGATTTTACTTTCGAATCGTAATTATTTATATTGTATTGTCCGGTAAGCAGAACATCATCAATATTCCATCCGGAATAATGGATATAAGCATCACTTTCCGAACGCCAGCGGATAAATACGTTTTTTGCATGGTCGGCATAAGGTGCAATATTAACCACCACCGGGATCCATTCCTTATCTTCAGGATACAAAGCATGTCCGAGGTCAGTCCAGTTTATGCCGTCAGTACTTATTTCAACAATAGCTTTGTCATAATCTTTTTCAAAATTTGCCCAACGCCAGAAAGTCAGGCGTGTATTTATATAATTGCTGCAGTTGATTGCAGGCGTAATAATCCATTCATTTGAACGATTGTAGTGTGAGGATACCCCTTCTCTTTTGTCTTCCGGCCTCAGCCCTTGTCCTGCAACCTTGTTAAAATCATTAGCCGAAGTATGGTCTGTAACAGGGTCAGGATTGCCGATAAACTTAGACTGGCCAGGAAAATCATCGTAACCACGTCCTCCGTTGGGTATGCCGAATGACCATGAATTACGCCTATCAGGTCCTCCATAAAGTCCTGTAGCGCCTGTTGTCCATCCGGGAAGCTGTTCAGAATCAAAATTGCAGTAAAATATAGTATCCTGTGACTGTGCTTTGTTGTCTGAAAATAAATAAATAACAAATAAAAAAAGCAAATTGGTAATATAAAGAATTACCTGAGCGCCTTTTTTCTGCAATTTTATGTTTTCGTTAATCTTCGTCATTTTAACCATTGATTTATATCAACGACCTTAATGATTTTGGCTATATATACGTTTGATATAAAACAAGGTTGCCTTACCAAATACTAAAGTGTTTAGTGCTTTCTACGTATTATCTTATTGAATAACTGATTTTTATAAAATCAACATACATATATAGATAGCTTAATAATTTGATGAAAAGCGAATTTTTTTTGATAAATGTTAAGGTATGATACATAATAAATCCGAGTACGATGAATTAACAAATTCATCCAGACGAATAAAAATTTGATGTATTTTTAGAGGAAATGCTTCATTGGGGGCTCTCAGAAAGAGCGCATCAGATGATTTCCCGGTTAAGAAAAATCACTTTTCTGTCACAGCGCCAGCAAACCGGAAAAGTTGATTTTTATAAATCGTATTGCATTAGAAATTTTTCTATTGGCGGTCTTTAGAAAAAATAAGGCTAAAGGCAAATCCAGATATAATTCATCGTAGTATTTCGTTATTCATAAAAATAGTTGGGTCAATATTTTCTGGATAAATCCATTTTTATGGTTTCTGTTCTTTGTTCTTCCACGATAGCTATCGGGGTTTTTTCTTTGTTCTTTGTTCTTTGTTCTTTTATATATTCTTTGCTCTTTATTCATTTTTTCTTATCTTTCTTCCTGAAAACGTATCATATGCCCCGCTTCCCGTATTTTCAGCAATATGATGCCAAAGACTGCGGACCGGCATGCCTCAGAATGATTGCAAAATTCTATGGCAAGAACTATTCATTGCAGACATTACGCGAAAAAAGCTATATCACACGCGAAGGAGTTAGTATGCTTGGAATAAGCGATGCAGCTGAAAGCATAGGATTTAAAACGCTGGGAGTTAAAATTGATATTAACCAACTGGCAAATGAAATTCCTTTACCTTGTATAGCTCACTGGAAACAAGATCATTTTATTGTTGTTTACAGGATAACATACAAAAGAAGAAATAAGAAGAAAGAACCTGTTATTCATATAGCTGACCCGGGACATGGTTTATTAGAGTATTCGAAACAGGAATTTTTATCATCCTGGGCTAGCACAAAATCGGGTGACATAGAAAAAGGCTTGTGTCTTCTGTTTGAACCCGGGCCAGATTTTTATGCCTCAGAAGATGAACCGGTTAACAAATCAGGTTTTGGTTACCTGCTGGCCTATCTAAAGCCATACAGAAAATATATCATTCAGTTGGTTTTAGGGCTTATCCTTGTCAGCCTGATTCAGCTTATTTTCCCATTCTTAACGCAGGCACTTGTTGATATAGGAATAAATCTTCAGATAAGAAGTTTTATTCTGCTTGTACTTATGGCTCAGCTTGTTCTGTTGTTTAGCCGGAGCAGCGTTGAATTCATCAGGAGCTGGATTTTATTGCATCTGAGTGCACGTATTAACATTTCACTGATTTCTGATTTTCTGGCCAAACTTATGAAACTGCCTGTTGCCTTTTTCGATACCAAACTTACCGGTGACCTGATTCAACGTATTCAGGATCATCAGCGCATAGAACAGTTTCTAACGGGTTCGTCACTCTCTGTTATATTTTCAGCTTTTAATTTGTTTATATTCGGACTGGTATTACTTTTTTATCACTGGCTTATTTTTCTGATCTTTGTGGCCGGAAGCTCTTTATATGTTATCTGGGTTACCGTATTCCTTAATCGCCGTCGCATACTGAATCATAAAATGTTTGCCCAGCTTTCTGCAAACCAGAGTAATATCATTCAGCTTATCACAGCCATGCAGGAAATAAAACTCAATAACTGCGAAAAACAAAAACGCTGGGAATGGGAAAACATTCAGGCACGGATATTTAATATCAACGTTAAAAGTCTTGCCCTTACACAATACCAGCAAGCAGGGGCAATGATGATAAACGAACTGAAGAACATTATCATCACCATATTAGCGGCCTATTCTGTTCTTGATGGCCGTATTACTCTTGGTATGATGCTTGGTATACAATACATTATCGGACAACTTAACAGCCCGCTGGAACAACTT
>JAJUGM010000211.1 GCA_029268165.1 Bacteroidota bacterium | reverse complement strand
TATAAATCACTTTCACTAACTTCGCCCGTCATTAATATTTTACCGGTAGGCCCCACCGAACCAAGCACAAAATGTTTCTTCCCCGCTGCAGCACGCGAAATTTCGGCAGCTTTAAGGTTAATATCGCGTACTTTGTCATCAAGCCCAAAATGCTGCAATTTAAATCTACTGCCACCAAAACTGTTGGTTTCTATCATATCAGCTCCTGCTTCAATGTATGCTCTGGCTATTTCAATAACTTCTTCAGGATGCGTGATATTCCATAATTCCGGGCATTCGCCCGGACGCAGACCTTTGGCCTGCAACAAAGTACCCCACGCCCCGTCAGATGCAAAAAATTTAGCCTTAGTAAGTAAATCAGTTATTCTCCCCATCAGTTTTAATATATTAATCTATTGGCAAAAATACAATTCTTTTTATCGTAATTCTATGGTTCACTTGCATACCTGAAAAATGACAGTAAGCCCTTCAGTGAAAGCATGGGTTCTTCAATAAATCCCATATGTCCGGAATTTTCAAGTATCAGTAATTTTCCGTTTTTTAAAAGGCCGGCATTTGATTGCACAATACTAATGTTAATATAATTATCTTTTTTTCCTGCAATCCATAGCACCGGAACAGGACTTTGCTCGATTATTTCAGAACGATCAGGCCTTTGTTTCATGCCTTCTAAAGCAGCTATTATACCCTGATCAGGAGTATTAAGGGCTATTTCTTTTGCTTTGAGAATTTCATCTTCCAACAGTTCCAGATTATTATTTGCAAATGCTTTTGGAATGTTTATATTAACAATAAGCTCTTTTTTTCCTTGCAGAACAAGATCTATCTCCCTGTCACGGTTTTCCCTTTTTTCCTTACTGTCAGCAAAGGGAGTTGAATGAAAAAGGCAGAAACCTGTTAGGCGCTCTATAGCCTTTTCAGCCATGGCCAGTGCAACATACCCTCCCATTGAATGTCCTATGAGCACAAATTTATCTAACGTTAAGGAATCAGCCACTGCAAGGACGGCATCAGCCATTAATCCCATTGTATGCACTGAATCAATAATTCCTGATTTACCATGTCCGGGTAAATCAATAGTAATAACCCTGAAGAAATATTTTAACTCATCGGCAAAGCTATCCCAGATATGCAGCGATTCAAGATAACCATGCAATAAAATAACAGGCGTGCCTTCCCCTTGCGATCTGAAATAAACTGGCGAACTTTTAAATACAATTGTCTTTTCCATTATGGGTTGGTTTTAGTTTTTATGATTCATCATTTGTTCAATTTCATCAGGGTCAATAGGAATATCCTCCATCAGGTCGATGCAGCCGCCCTGAGTAATTAAAATATTATTTTCAAGCCTGATTCCTAATTTTTCCTCAGGAATATAAATACCTGGTTCACAGGTTATTACCATGCCCGGCCTGAATTCAGTATCTTTACTCCCCACATCATGTACATCAAGCCCCAGAAAATGTGATGTGCCATGCATATAATAACGCTGCCACAATGGGTTATCTTTATTTTGCTTATCCTTTTCTTCTTTTGTATAAAGGCCTAACCTAATATGTTCTTCTTCCCAGAGTAAACAAACTTCCTTATGCACCTGGTTGATGGTTTTGCCTGGTTTCATCATACTTCTGGCAGTTTTAAAAATACGATATACTGCATCATAAATCTGTCGCTGTCGCCTGGTAAACCTTCCGTTTACAGGTATTGTACGCGAACAGTCGGCTGCATAATTACCATATTCGGCTCCAAAATCCATCAGTAAAAGTTCGCCGTCTTTACATTCCTTGTTGTTAGCATTATAATGCAAAACACATGCGTTTTCACCCGAAGCAATAATTGGCTGATAAGCATGACCACGTGCTCCGTAGCTGATAAAATCACGGGTTATTTCGGCTTCAACTTCATATTCCTTCATTCCGGGCTTTATTGTTTTTAATATTCTGTTAAAAGCCAGACCTGTAATTCTGCATGCTTCCTTAATAAGCGATATTTCTTCGTCAGCCTTAATAATACGCAGATTATGAATTAAAGGAGATAATCTTTCATACCGGTGCAAGGGATATTTCTTTTTAAGGTCTTCCACAAACCTGTGGTCTTTTAATGGGAAATCAGGAATTATTTTTGGATTTTCGTACAGATTAACATAAATACATTCTGCGAGAAAGGTAAATTGAGCTATAACTGAATCAAACTCTTCGAGGTGTTTTACGGTTTTAATTCCTGAAATCCGGCTGGCTTCTTCAGGGGTAAGTTTATGTCCTTCCCACTTTTCTATCTTTTCTGAAGATTCTCTGATAAAAAGTACTTCTTTCAATTTTTCATCAGGAAAATCAGGAAATAATAACAAAACCGATTTTTCCTGATTAATCCCAGTAAGAAAGAAAAAATCGGAATTCTGCCGGTAAGGAAAAAACTGATCAGCCGTACGAATCATCTCGTCATTTGAATGGATTATTGCAAAAGATTTTTTATTGAGTGTGTTAGCGAGGCGTATTCTGTTTTTGCAAAAAAAATCAGGTGATATCAGAATCTCTTTCATTCAGTTATTATTTTCATTAATAATGTGCAAAAAAGCTTTTCCTTGCCGAAAGATATAAAAAAATGAAGGTTTTTTTAAAATATATCTAATATAAAAAAATATGCCAAAAGGCATTTTGTATTAATATTTTACAGGATATATTTGTATTCAGCAATAATATTAACCCAAACGTTCATGAATAGTCTTTTCGCTTCATCAATAGGGAAAAAACTTATAATGTCACTGACCGGACTTTTTTTGATTGTCTTTCTGATGGTGCATTTAGGGATTAACCTTTCGCTTATTTTTTATGATTCAAGAGAACCCTTTAATAAAGCAGCTCATTTTATGTCATCAAATGTGTTAATAAAAATTCTTGAAATAATTCTGTTTGGAGGATTCTTCCTGCATATGTTTTATGGCCTTTACCTGCAAATCAAAAACTGGATTGCGCGGGGCCGGGGCTATTATAAAGCCAATTATTCCCAGACTTCATTCTTTTCAAAATATATGATTCATACTGCTATTATTATAACTGTTTTCTTAATTATCCATCTGACTGATTTTTATTTCAAAGCAAAGTTCTTTGGTGAAGTACCCGAAGTTTATTATGATGGAAAACCCTATCATGACCTGGGAATATTAGTTATTGAAAAATTTAAGATTCCTGGGTTTGTAATTTTTTATATTGCCTGCTTTCTGTTTCTTGCTTTTCAACTCTTGCATGGCTTCTGGTCAGCATTTCAGACACTCGGACTTGATCATCAAGTATATACTCCGGTAATCAAAATTCTCGGCATTATTTACACTGCACTTATAACCATTGGGTTTACTGCAATCCCTTTATATGTGTATTATTTTATGTAAAAAATTTTTTATTATGATAAAACCTGACCCCAGAATACCGGAAGGGCCTCTGGCTGAAAAATGGACTCGTTTTAAAGCAACACAAAAGCTTGTTAGCCCCTCAAATAAAAGGAAACTTGATATTATTGTTGTTGGTACCGGATTAGCAGGAGCTTCAGCAGCCGCTAGCCTTGGTGAACTCGGGTTTAATGTAAAGGTTTTTTGTTATCAGGATAGTCCGCGCCGAGCGCACAGTATTGCTGCACAGGGAGGGATTAATGCAGCCAAAAACTACCGCAACGATGGCGACAGTATTTACAGATTATTTTATGACACCATTAAAGGTGGCGATTTCCGGGCACGCGAAGCAAATGTTTATCGCCTTGCTGAAGTCAGTAATAATATTATCGACCAGTGTGTGGCACAGGGTGTGCCTTTTGCACGGGAATACAGCGGTTTGCTTGATAACCGGTCATTCGGTGGTGCACAGGTTTCACGCACTTTTTATGCACGCGGACAAACTGGTCAGCAGCTATTGCTTGGGGCTTACGGTGCTTTAATGCGGCAGGTCAATGAAGGCAATGTTACATTATATACACGCACCGAAATGCTTAATCTGGTTATTATTGAAGGTAAAGCACGGGGTATTATAACACGCAATCTGATTACAGGTAAAATTGAAAGACATTTTGGTCATGCAGTGGTTTTGGCTACAGGCGGCTATGGCAGGGCATTCTTTTTATCAACCATGGCTATGGGCGCAAACGGAAGTGCAGTATGGACAGCTTATAAAAAAGGTGCTTTTTTTGCCAATCCATCCTTTGTGCAGATTCATCCGACATGTATTCCTGTTCATGGTGACTTTCAGTCAAAACTAACCCTCATGAGCGAAAGCCTCCGAAATGATGGCCGTATATGGGTACCCCGGAAAAAAGAAGACGCAGAAGCCCTCCGAAACGGGACAAAAAAACCTTCTGATCTTACCGAAGAAGACCGTGATTATTATCTCGAAAGAAGATATCCTGCATTCGGAAACCTCGTTCCCCGTGATGTAGCTTCAAGGGCAGCAAAAGAACGATGTGATGCCGGATATGGTGTTGGTTCAGGCCTGGCTGTGTACCTCGACTTCTCAGACGCCATAAAACGCCTGGGTAAGAAAATAATTGAAGAACGCTACGGTAATTTGTTTCAGATGTACGAAAAAATTGTCGACCAGAATCCATACGAAACTCCTATGATGATTTACCCTGCAATTCATTATTGTATGGGCGGATTATGGGTCGATTATCATCTGATGACCACAATACCAGGGTTATTTTCTATCGGTGAATGCAACTTCTCTGATCATGGAGCTAATCGGCTCGGAGCGTCAGCATTAATGCAGGGTCTTGCTGACGGGTACTTCATTTTACCATACACCATTCAGCATTATCTGGCCGATGAAATTCTCACTCCCAGAATGCCGGTAACATTGCCCGAATTTGAAAATGCTGAGTCAGAAAGTAAAGAACGAATACATAAACTGCTCAATATTAAGGGAAAACAGTCTGTTGATCAGTTCCACCGTAAATTCGGACTGATGCTCTGGGAACTGGTGGGAATGTCACGATCACAAAACACACTTAAAAAGGCCATTAATGAGTTTGCCAAACTCAGAGAAGAATTCTGGCATGATATTAAAATACCTGGAAGTAATGATGAACTAAATCCGGAACTCGAGAAAGCAGGCAGGGTGGCAGATTTCATAGAAATTGGCGAACTGATGGCTCGCGATGCTTTACAACGCCATGAATCATGCGGATGCCATTTCAGAGAGGAATACCAAACCGACGACGGAGAAGCCAAACGCAATGATGAAGACTGCATGTACGTGGCAGCCTGGGAATATAAAGGTCATGAAAATGAGCCTTTACTTCACAAAGAACCACTTATTTATGAAAACATTAAGCTGCAAACCAGAAATTATAAAATTTAATTTTAATGTTCATTTCTAATTGATTAAAATTATGAATTTCACCCTTAAAATTTGGCGTCAGGAAAGTGCAAAGTCAAAGGGTAAATTTGTTGTATATAATGTCAGCAATATATCGCCTGACTGTTCTTTTCTTGAAATGCTTGACATTCTTAACCAGCAGTTAATTGATAAATTTGAAAAACCTGTTTGTTTTGACCATGACTGCCGTGAAGGTATATGCGGGGCATGTGGCCTTTATATTAACGGACGCCCTCATGGCCCCGACGAGGATATAACCACCTGCCAACTCCATATGCGCCGGTTTAAAGACGGGGATACAATTGTAATTGAACCATGGCGGGGAAGACCATTTCCTGTCATCAAAGATCTTGTTGTTGACCGTAATGCTTTTGATAAAATAATTGCAGCGGGAGGTTACATTTCAGTTAGTACCGGAGGAGTACCTGATGCAAATGCCATACCGATTCCGAGAGAAGATGCTGATTTAGCCATGGATGCCGCCGCCTGCATTGGTTGCGGAGCTTGTGTTGCTGCCTGTAAAAATACTTCTGCCATGCTATTTGTTGCTGCAAAAGTATCACAACTTGCCAGACTTCCTCAGGGGCGCATTGAAGCAAAAGAACGCGTAATAAAGATGGTGGCTAAAATGGATGAACTGGGGTTTGGTTCTTGCACCAACACCGGAGCTTGTGAAGCAGAATGCCCTAAAAATATCTCAATTTCTCACATCGCAAAGCTTAACAGGGAATATATCAAAGCCAAAATTTTTTAATATCTAAAAAGGAATCATTTTAATTTCCATTCCCGATTCAACAGCAAAATCTTCAATTTCTTCAACCATGTCCGGATCCTTTTTATCATAATACCAGTTCACTTCCACTTTTCCTCCTTCATCCTGGTATTCT
>JAJUGM010000210.1 GCA_029268165.1 Bacteroidota bacterium | reverse complement strand
GATGAAAAAATTTATAACAGAGCAAAAGTAATGCGTTTGCATGGTATTAACCGTGATATCTGGAACAGATTTACCGATAATAAAGCCTCATGGGAATACGATGTGGTTGCTCCGGGTTTTAAATATAATATGCCCGATATTAACGCAGCTATTGGCCTTGCCCAGCTTGAAAAATCCGAATATTTCAGAAGTCAGCGACAAAGATGTGCCGAAATGTATATGAATGAACTGAAGGGATTGACATTTATTGATTTGCCTACATGTTACGGCCCGTTCGAAAATCATTCCTGGCATATTTTCCCTGTAATAATCAAACCCGATGCACCAGTGTCAAGAAACGATTTTATAAGGCTTATGGCAGAATCAGGAATAGGGACTTCGGTACATTATAAACCATTACATCGAATGACATATTATAAGGAAAGATATCATCTTAAGCCTGAAGATTTCCCAAACACAGAAAAGATATGGACAGGCACCGTGTCTCTTCCTATTTATCCCGAGCTTTCTGATGAACAAATCAAATACATTTGTAAAAAAATAAAGGATATCTTAATATAAAAATAATATTTATCGTCATTATAAGTAATGTTTTAGTAGCTATCAAAAAATCATAAAATTTCTGTTTCATAATTACACACACCAAACCATCTGTTCAAAATGAGAAATATTCGCATTAATATTCCTGAAAAAATACAAAAAAAGGCTGTGGAGTTCATGCGAAAGCATTATTTCCCCAGATGGATGGTTTTTACGCTTGATAACATTGCCGTATTATTTACTTTCTATCTGGCTTATCTGTTGCGTTTTAATTTTATTTTCGATGATTTCAGCCACATATTTGCTTTGAGGCAAAGTATATTGGTTGTATTTATTTATATGTTATTTGCATTCATCTTCCGTCCCTATTCAGGTTTAATCCGCCACACAACGATTATTGACATTTTTAATGTACTGCTTTATACAAGTTTTTCAATGCTCACCCTGTTTGTACTTTCCTTAATAAGCAGAAAATATAGCCTGAATGCTCATTTGATTGTACCCTTATCCATAATACTTATTCATTATTTTTTATTAACCATGTTCCTGTTTCTGGTAAGAATAATCATAAAGATTTTTTATCAACTTATTACCAGCTCATATATAGAAAAAAAGAAACTGCTTATTTATGGAGCAGGTGCCATGGGTGTTATTGTCAAGCGGGTAATTCAGAGTGATATTAAAGGAGGTTACCATATAGCCGGTTTTATTGATCAGAATAAAAACCTGCAGGGGAAAAAACTTAATGGTATTCCGGTGTATAGCCCAAAATCGCTTTCGCATGATTTTCTGAGCAAGCATAAAATTGAATCACTGGTTTTTGCTATTAAGGATATTTCGCCAGCTGAAAAAAGCGAAATAATAAGGGCAGCACTTGATGTAGGACTTGAAGTTCTTGACACGCCACCTGTGGAAAGCTGGCTCAACGGTCAGCTTCAGATGCGGCAAATTCAGAAAGTACAGCTCAAAGACCTGTTAGGCAGAGATCCTATTGAATTAAACATCAGGCGGATTGGCATTGGCCTTAGGGGAAAAACGATTCTTGTAACCGGTGCAGCCGGGTCAATTGGTTCCGAAATAGTCAGGCAGCTTATGATCTTTCCGATAAAACACCTGGTGCTGGTTGATGTTGCCGAAACACCTATGTATCATATCGAAAACGAATTGCATGCCATTCCTCATGCTTTCTCAATCCATTTCATACTTGCAGATATTACCAGTGCGGGTAAAATGCAGGCTATTTTTGAGGAATATCACCCTGAAATCATTTTTCATGCAGCTGCATATAAACATGTTCCGCTTATGGAAGAAAACCCGCACGAAGCGCTTAGAGTTAATGTAGGGGGAACATTGAATCTAATTGAATTATCCATTAAGTACAACATCAAAAAATTTGTAATGATTTCAACCGATAAAGCGGTTAATCCTACTAATGTAATGGGTGCTTCAAAACGGCTTTGCGAAATGATGTTACAGATAAGATCGAGACAGGCTGATAATAAAATTCAGTTTGTTATCACCAGGTTTGGAAATGTATTAGGCTCTAACGGCTCTGTCATTCCATTGTTTACCAAGCAGATTGAGGAAGGTGGCCCTGTAACAGTTACTGATCCTGAAGTTACACGATATTTTATGACCATACCCGAAGCATGCCAGTTGGTACTTGAGGCAGGATTCATGGGAAAAGGCGGTGAAATATTTGTATTTGATATGGGCAGGCCTATAAAGATAGTTGACCTTGCGCATCAGATGATAAGGTTATCAGGGTTGGTGCCGGAAAAAGACATTAAAATTGTATTTACAGGATTGAGGCCGGGCGAAAAACTATACGAAGAATTACTCACCAACAACGAGAACACACTGCCTACCCATCATCCTAAAATAAAAATTGCTAAAATTGAAGAATTCAATGACAAAGAAATATGCCGGAAGATTGAAAAATTATTATTTCAATTATATTCGTTCTCAAAACTCGAGATAATAAAATACCTTGAAGATATGGTACCTGAATTTAAAAGTAACAATGTTAGTTATATAGAATCAAAAACAAATATAGTTGAGACTGACAATATCAAGGAAAATCAATATTAATATTATACCAAACCAAAATGGAAGATTTTAAAGACAAAGTATTACTGATAACAGGTGGTACAGGTTCTTTCGGTAATGCTGTATTACGAAAATTTTTAAACACCGGTATTGCAGAAATCAGGATATTCAGCCGCGATGAAAAGAAACAGGATGATATGCGGCAGTTTTATAAAAACCAGAAAATTAAATATTTTATTGGAGACGTCCGTAACCGCCAAAGCATTGATAATGCCATGCAGGGAGTTGATTATGTATTCCATGCGGCAGCCTTAAAACAAGTGCCATCATGCGAGTTTTTCCCTGCCGAGGCAGTAAGGACTAACGTACTGGGTTGTGAGAACGTGCTCGATTCTGCTATGAGGTATGCAGTAAAGCGTGTAATCGTTTTAAGTACCGACAAGGCTGTTTATCCTATCAATGCCATGGGCATGTCAAAAGCATTAAGCGAAAAAGTGATGGTTGCAAAGTCAAGGGCTTTAAACGGAACCGGTACTGTCTTTTGCGGTACAAGATATGGAAATGTAATGGCTTCCAGAGGTTCGGTAATTCCCTTATTTGTAAATCAGATTAAAAACAACCAACCTATTACAGTAACTGACCCCAATATGACGCGCTTCATGATGACCCTTGAAGATGCTGTTGAACTGGTACTCTTTGCATTTTTGCACGGAAATAACGGCGACATCTTTGTCCAGAAATCACCAGCTACAACTATCGCTATTCTGGCACAGGCACTTAAAGAACTTTATCAGGCTGAAAATGAAATTAGAATTATCGGAACCCGTCATGGGGAAAAACTGTACGAAACACTTGTAAACCGGGAAGAAATGGTGAAAGCTATAGATGAAGGAAACTATTATCGAATTCCGGCCGACACGCGAGACCTTAATTATAACAAATTTTTCACTGAAGGTGAATCAAAAGTCAATCTTGCAGAAGAATACAATTCACATAACACGGTCAGGCTCAATGTGGAAGAAACCAAAAAGCTTTTGCTCAAACTCAGGTTTATTCGCGAAGATGTATTGAAAGAAAAAACCGAACCGATATTTGAACCATAAAATATTAACTTCGCCATATTAATCAGTAATATTATTTTTTCATGCATTTCAACTTCTATGCTGCTACCTTATGCGTCTATTTATCGCTTTCGGCATATTTGTTTGTTCGCGGATGGCAGGCACTACCCAAGTTAATCATATTAAGGGTTGTATATTCCCTTGTATTCCTTTTTTTCACGTCTTCAATTTTAATAGGATTTTATTTTAAAAGCTGGTTTCCTTTTTCGGTAGTTAATTTTTTTAAAGCTGTTGAAGGTTTCTGGGTATTATTTTTCCTGTTCTTCTTATCTTCAGCAGTGCTGGCTGATTTCTTACGAATATTACATCACTTCTTTCATTTCTTCCCTGCATGGTTAATAAAGAATTGGCAGTTGGCAAAACAATTTTACTTTTATTCAGCTTTGATTATATTAATCATAATTACAATAATTGGCTTCAGTAAATTTGCTCATCCCCAAATAACAGACCTGAACATAGTCCTGAATAAAAACACGGATAAAAAACACGATATATTGATTGTAGCTATAAGCGATGTTCATATCGGGAATATTATTGGCAAAAAAAGGCTTGCTAAATGGATTAAAATAATAAATCAACAAAACCCTGACCTGATTTTAATTGCCGGAGATTTGTTTGATCAGAACTTTGATACGTCGAAAACAGAAATAATTGGTAACGAACTATCGAAACTGAAAGCTCATTATGGCACCTATGCCATTCTGGGTAATCATGAGTATTATACTAATACTGAAAAAGCAATAACATGCATGCGTCAGGCAGGAATAACACTGCTTCGTGATCAATCAGCTGTTATTGACAGTCAGTTGGTTATTATAGGGAGGGATGATGCAACAAATATGGAACGAAAATATCTTTCAACATTATTAGCTGTTATTGATACCACACTTCCGTTGGTTGTACTTGATCATCAGCCATCTAATCTTGATATTCCTGTAAAATATAAAATTGACCTGCAGCTATCAGGCCATCTGCATAACGGTCAAATATTTCCAAATCAACTTTTCCTGGCTAAGAACTGGCCGGTTATTTATGGATTAGTTAAACAAGAACACACGTATATATACATAACATCAGGTCTGGGAGCAAGCCTTGCACCCATTCGTATGGGGTCAAAACCTGAAATTGTGCGGATTAAATTAACAACAGTAAACAAAAACTGAAATTTTTTATGAAGAAGATAGGTATTACCGGACAGGCCGGATTTATTGGTACCCATCTATACAATTTTTTCGGGCTTAAAAAAGACGAGGTTACCCGTATTCCATTCAGTGATGAGTATTTCACAAATGTGGAAACACTTGAACAATTTGTCAGCCAGTGTGATGTAATAATACATCTGGCTGCACTCAACCGTCATCATGATCCGCAAAATATTTACGAAACCAATATTTTACTGATAAAAAAGCTTATTTCAGCGCTTGAGAAAACCGGTTCCAGGCCGCATGTTTTATTTGCATCTTCTATTCAGGAAGAAAGGGATAACCTGTTTGGAAAGTCCAAACGCGAGGGGCGTGAATTACTTGCCGGATGGGCTGAAAAAAATAAGGCTTTATTTACTGGTCTTGTAATACCTAATGTCTTTGGGCCTTTTGGCCGACCTTATTATAATTCTGTTATTGCAACTTTCTGTCATCAGCTTACGCACAATGAAGTTCCGAAAATTGAAATTGATGCCAGCCTGAGGCTGATATACATTGGCGAACTTATCGATATTATCTGGAAAGTAATTCATGATGCTTATGCAAGCAATGAATACAGAATTGAACATACAGAAGAAAAAAAAGTATCTGAACTGCTTGAAATAATTAAGTTATATAAATCCACTTATTTTGACAACGGCATTTTTCCGGAATTAAAAAATGCTTTCGGGATTAACTTATTTAATACTTTCCGCTGTTATATGGATATCTCAAACTATTACCCGGTTAAGCTAAACAAAAAAACCGACGAAAGGGGCTCATTTGTTGAAACCATAAAGGCAAATATAGGAGGACAGTTTTCTTTTTCTACAACCAAGCCAGGGATAACCCGCGGCAATCATTTTCACACAAGAAAAATTGAACGCTTTGCGGTGATTAGTGGTAAAGCCCGCATTCAGCTCAGGCAAATCGGGACAAACAAAATAATAAGCTTTAACCTTGATGGTAATGAACCTGCATACGTGGATATGCCGGTCTGGTTTACCCACAATATTACAAACACCGGTAAAGATAACTTAGTCACATTATTTTGGACAAATGAATTTTTTAATCCTGATGATCCTGATACATTTTTTGAAGAAGTATAGGGATTTATTTATATCTTGCATAATATCTCAGTTAAGAAGATAAAACACAGCAAATATGGCCAGTTTAAAAGTCATGACTATAGTTGGCACACGGCCTGAAATAATACGGCTATCCCGTGTTATGGCGAGGCTTGATGAGCATCTTAAGCATATTATTGTTCATACGGGTCAAAACTATGATTATGAACTTAATGAAATTTTCTTTCAGGATTTACAAATACGAAAGCCCGATTATTTTTTAAATGTTGATACATCATCACTGGGAG
>JAJUGM010000209.1 GCA_029268165.1 Bacteroidota bacterium | reverse complement strand
ACCCATATTGTATCACCTACAGTTGGCCCCCAGCTTACTGTTTGTTGTCCAAAGAATTGAATCTGATGCACATACTGCATTTTGTTACTGATATCAGCAGAAATTTCAGCAATGCTGCCCGAAACAGGCTGCTGTGTTATGGCTGTGGAAGACGGAACTAATCCTTCTCCCCATGGATTCTTGATTTTATTAATCGTGTCCATTATCTGCACAACTCCATTAATCTGATTCAGGTCTAAGGTATCATCAGTTGCAGTGCAAAGGGCATATTTAAATTCACATTTTGCGAGCTGATTGTTTCCTAATGTTACAGTTGGTATATCTAAATAGGAATTCCAGCCATTAAGGACTACCTGAAGGTATTGTTTTTCGCCAATAGAAACAATAGACATCCCTTCAGGAAGCGTGCCTGAGTAAGTAGCAGGATCAAATATTACCTGTGCATTTATTACCAATGCGGAAACTAAAAACAAAAGTGTAAAAATTTTCTGTTTCATAGAGTAAATGGTTTTAATTAAACAATAAGATGTTGAAATAGCATTTATGCATTTTTTAAATAACCCTGACGAGGTCTATCAACCTGTCAGGGTTAGTATGATTTACTTATGCTCAAACCGGATGTTGTCGATATATAACCCTGATATGTCGAGCCCTGTACCTGAACTGAGATTCATGCCCCATTCCGAGCCCTGGTCATTTGATTCATTTATAATTGCAGGCAGGCTGCCGAATGATGACAAATCCCACGTTATGGTTACCCAGCCGGGTGTTGAGTAGCTGCCATCAGGATTTCTGTACCCGAGCGGACCCAGGTCAATACGTACGCCGGCAAACTCCATCTGGAAGTTGATTGAACCAGACGATGATGATATGGGCCTGGTTATGTTTATATCCATTTTAAGTACATGGTCAGCTTTGGCTATCCCTGAAAGCTTAGGCAACTGGGAGTGATTGCATCCCCAAATCCATGACCATCCGCTGAGATTGGTATTGGTACCATGCAGGTATTTACCCGAAAAGCCAATACCCGGGTCGTTGCCCAGTTCGACATTGCTGCCCCAGTTATCCCATGTCAGGTCGTGGCCTGTTTCATCAAAATTATTGATGATCAGTGTTGGATCGGCAACAGGTTCTACGCCAAGGATTGATATTTCGGGAGATTGGATTTCTTCTCCTTCTATGGTGATAAAAGTTATACGTCCTGTACCCTGAGTAACATTCAACGGTATATAAACCTGCAGCAAAGTATCGGTTTTAATACCAAACATGGTGGCTTTAACATTGCCGGGGAAAATAACTTCACTGAACAAATCAAGCAGAGTGCCACGTATATTAATAATTGAACCTGGAGCTGCTGAAGATGGCATATTTGTAATATTTGGCGCTTCGGCCGGTGAAATGGTTAGTGACTGTGAAGAAACAACCCTGTCGCCATTGGTAGCCACAAGAGTTATGGTACCTGATTTGCTTCCTGCGGGAACTGCCACAACGATTTCTGTTTCGGTGGCTCCGGTAATTTTTACTGCTTTGTTACCAGCAAATATCACTGTATCAACAATATCAAGATTCGTTCCTGTAATCGTAAGCGATTCTTTGGTAAGCAACGTTAATGGGGCCATATTGGTTATGGCCGGTTTCACCAGATTGAGTACTGAGGAGCTTATTACTGATTTGTTAGCAGCAGTATTAAGTGTTACAGCTCCGGCAATTGCATTTGCAGGAACTTGCACAGTAATGGCTGTAGCTGATCCGCCGGTTTGAATTTCGCCCGTTGTATTTCCACCAAAGACCACTGATGTAACAAGGTCGAGGTTAGTACCCTGAATGGTTATATTAGCGCCTGTTTTGGCCGGATTTGGAGTAATACTTGTAATGGTGGGTACTACCATAATCAGGTCAGCAGCTGATTCCACTTCAACCCCTGATAAAGGAACGAGCTTGATTTTTCCATCCTGGGCATCAGCAGGTACCGCAACAACAATCTGGGTAGCTGTTTTACTCACAAAAGTTGTCACTTTCTTGTTTCCTCCGAAAATGATTTCATTGGTAAGGTCGAGGTCTGTACCCGTAATGGTAAGCTGACTTCCTGCTTTAACCGGGTTAGGTGACATGCCGGTAGCAGCGGGTAATACAACTTCAAGCGGATAGGCCGATTCAACCAAAATAGGTATCTCGGCACCGTTTGATAAGGTAACAATGCCTGTCTGTGCATCAGCCGGTACATTTACTTCTATTTTTGTCTTTGAGTGGCTTACAAATTCCGTAACCACTTTGTTGGTAGCAAATATTACCTGTTTTATCAGATAAAGGTAATCACCTTCGATAGTAATCATATTTCCCGGCCTGATGCTCAGCGGATAAATGGTATCAATGGATATGGGCTCAGAAATGCCGAACATGGTTTTTGGAATTATGTCACCCTGAGGTGTTTTTAGTACCACTATGCCGGCATCTGCTTCCTCGGGTACTGTAATCACAAGCAACTCAGGAGTTTTTGTTTTAAAGGTGGTGATTTCTATTGTTCCAATCCCGCCTCCTTCAATACTGTCGGGCAACAAAACGGCGGTTACCTTATCGAGGTTTTCTCCTATAAACTTCAGGTCGCCACCTCTAAGGGCGGGCGATGGTCCCCAGCTTAGCAATACTATCTTGTCGCTTTTCTCATCCTTTTCACAGGCATTAAAAAGCATACCTGCACTAACGGCAAATAACAAAGTAGCCAGCAGTGCATAACTGAAATATTTATTACTTTTTGTTTTCATAAAGGAATTAATTTGAAGGTTAATTACATGGGGACTACTCTTACGTTATCGATGCAGATAAGTAAATCGCATTCAGCTGCAACCGGCCCCCATACAAAAATTGTCAGGCTACCGCAGTTTTGCGGATATTGCAGTTTAAGACTACTGTTTGATGCAGTATGATCATAAATGAATTCTGACAGGGGAATGGAAACTGTTATCCATCCGTCTGTTTTATAACTGCCTGTTTCTTCCCATGGTCTCCATAAACCTCTTGCAATAGTGGGGTCACTGTTTACCGAATTTCCGTTGTTGCTCCACGGGCTGAAAATAAGCTGCATATAACCACCCGACCATGTATTTACAACGTTAACTTCAAATTTGAAAACCATGTTGGCAGGGTCGCCGGTAAAGAGAGGCCCTTCGGGATTTCCGGCTGCCTGTCCCCAGTAATCCATCTCCAGATAATCATCTACCCAGTCCCAGTTGGCTTTAAGTTTACCGGTTAAAGCCAGGTAATTACCTGAAACCCCATCCGGATCAGTACTTTGCCTGTTACCCGGACGCCATCCTGCGCCAAGTTTGGTGTCGAAATCCAGCAATATACCTCTGGGATCCCTGAAAACAAAAGATGAGGTAACCTTACCAAAAACTGTTTTTACAACAATCGGACCCGGGGTTGCCCCTTGGGGAACTTCAACCTCGATCTGGGTTTTAGTAACATTCAGTATTTTAGCCTTCAGATCACCGGGGAATATTACTTCAGGGTTGAAAAAATAATCACCGTATAATACTGCTGTATCTCCGTCAGGCACATATTCGCATTTAATCGAGGTTAGCTGCGGAGGAGGGACATTGATGGTAAAGTCATACAATAATTCATTTCCGTCTGAAAACACCATCCTTATCTTGTTGGTGACTTCTGAAGGTACTGTATTGGGAACCCTAACTATTATAGTCTGATCTGTAATAAAGGTTGACATAAGCGAGGCACGCTGGTCATTAAACCATATTTCCTTAATACCACTCAGGTTTTCACCAACAATTACAATCATATCGCCCATGTATGCTCCAACAAGCAGTGAATCTGATTTGGCAGGGTCGGTAACCCTGATAAATTTGACTTCAGGAGTGCCTTCGTCTGATTTGTCTTCACACGAAACCATTGAAATTCCTATAATAAAGGCAAATAAAATTGTTTTATAAGCCTTTGCATGTATTTGAATTATTTTTTTCATTGTTTTCATATTTTAAACGTTATGAAAAACTAATAGCCGATAGAATTAAAATCAAAAGGAACAGGGTCTGCCAGCAAATTTTTATTCATAGTGATATCAACATCGGGAAATGGCAGAAAGAATTTACTGTCGTCAGTAAGATTGGCTCTAAAGGAATTAATCGTAACCTGATCCTGAGTAACATCCCCCTGGTAAAAGGCTTTAAGGTTGTTGTATGAGCCTCTTTCCTGGGCATTTATCCATTGTTTGGCCAAATCGGGATTGTAATAATGCAGTCTTACAAAGTCATACCAGTTATCGCCTTCACAGGCCAGTTCGAGCCTTCGTTCTTTATAAATCTTTTCAAGTGTTAGCGATGTTTCATCTGTTGCCGTTGGGATACTTCTTTTTCTTACCAGATTAAACAATCTTAAGGCTTCGGGATCAGTTGTTTCACTGTTATTCCCTAAAACTGCCTCAGCGTATATGAGGTATATATCAGCCAGTCTGATAAGGTGTGTTGATAAACTTGTAGCCATTCTTAAAGAAGGTGATCCGTATTCTGCCGTATGGTCTTCAACGTTACCAACAATATGCTTTACACAGTTAGCTCCTGTAGCACAATCGAACGTCGCGCCAGCCACATTGGTTTCGTCCCATGTAGCCGTAAATCCGCCTTTATTTCTCCAGAAATAGGGATAATAATCTCCCACCATCATCATGGTGGCTTTTCGCCGTGCATCAACATTTACCCTTGTAAGGCTGCTTGCTGTGTCGCCAAATAACCGCTGCAGGTCAATGGTGGGGCCTCTCCATGTACCCCATGAGTCAGCAAGGCCTGTAAAATTATTCAGTGCAAAATCAGATTGCAGCGAATTCTGGGAACACCATTGGTCTGATGCTACCCAATGCCACGATAGCAGATTCTCGGGGTTACGGTTACCTGTTGAAATCCTGAACAAATTACTGTATTCAGGCTCAAGGGTGGCACCGCTTTCATAAATAACTTTTGCAGCATATTCCTTTGCTTTATCAAGATCGTCCTGATTGCGGGTGCCGCTTTGTCCCCAGCCCGAACGTGTGAGGTAAACCTTTGCGAGCAGCGCATAAGCTGAATATTTATTTATTCTGCCCGGCTGATTCTTCTCAGGAAGTAAAGTAACTGCTTTATTTAATGTCCGGATAATATATTCATATACATCCTCAACCCTGTTTCTCTTAAGTTCCAGTGCATTCCCTTTACCAATAATGTCACTGTTGTTGTGGATAATGGGAACAGCGCCCCATCCCCTGACCAGAAAGAAATAAGCCATTGCTTTCCATACCATTGCCTCTCCGGTAACAGTGTTTTTTGTGGTTTCACTGACTTTTGCGCTGGCTTTGGTAGCAACGTTTTCAATTACTGCATTGCAATGCCCGTTTACAAGCCACAGAGAGTTAGAAGCATCTGATAATTCAGCATTAGATGAGGTTAAAATAAATGCCTGATATACATCTTCAGTACTGAAATACAGATTGCCTGCCATGACGTCGCCAATTTTGGCCCAGCCACGCTGAAAATCATACCAGGGCGCATTGTACAATACATTAGCAGCCTGAAAACACTGCTCATCTGTCTGATAAAAACTGTCAATTGTATAGGCATCTTCGGTAGGGCGATTCAGGAAATCTTCACAAGCACTCATTACTATCAGGGATAGAACCAGTGCTATTGCTGTTTTATTTTTATATATAGGTTTCATAAATATCAGTTTTCATTAATTAGAATGTTATGCTTGTACCAAAGGTATAAATGCGTGAAGCAGGATACCTACCGTTATCAAGGCCGAATACATTATCATTGGCCTGACTGGCACCGACTTCAGGATCAAGTCCTGTGTACTTGGTATAAGTCCACATGTTTTGCAGATTGATATATAGTTTGAGATTATGAATTCTTAGTTTGCTTAAGTACTTCGTCGGAACATAATAAGCAAGGGCTATGTTCTTAATCCTCACATAAGAACCATCTTCAATATATCTATCTGATATTCTGTTGTTTTCATTCGGGTCTCCTGCCATTGCCCTGGGTACATCCGTATCAGGATTTTTCACCCGCACATTGTCAATATCATCAAACCAGTTGTTTATGGTTATTCCGTATTCATTTACAAACGGATATGTTTTATCAGGGTCAATGGGTTCAAGCTTGGCCCTGTTGACAGATGTCTGAAGCTGATTGGTCCACATATCGCTCATCTGACTCAGGCTTCTTCCCATATAGTTCATCAGTTTATTACCGTATGATCCGTTGATATAAACAGTAAGCTCCAGACCCTT
>JAJUGM010000208.1 GCA_029268165.1 Bacteroidota bacterium | reverse complement strand
GTGCTTACCAACGCATCTTCATTACAGCAGGAGAAAAAAACAATCAAAGGTAATGTTAAAGATGCCGAATCGGGCGAAGGATTACCGGGCGTTACTGTTGTTGAGAAAGGAACCTCCAATGGTACTATAACCGATGTAAATGGTAATTTTAGCCTTGTTGTTGACGACAATGCCACTATACAGGTATCCTATGTGGGATATAAAACCCAAGAAATAATTGTAACAGGTCAGACCGAGATTAATGTAGTCCTTAATGCCGAAATTGTCAGTTTATCTGAAATCGTTGTAATTGGCTATGGGACTGTCAAAAAGAGTGATCTGACCGGTGCAGTAGCTTCGGTTTCATCTGATGAAATACGTCAGAACGTCGGTTCGGGCATTGACCAGGCATTACAGGGCCGCACAGCCGGTGTGTCGGTTACTACAAACAGCGGTACTCCCGGAGCCTCACCACTGATAAGAATCAGAGGAATCGGAACTATTACAAATTCCGACCCGTTTTTTGTTGTTGACGGAGTGCCGGTTTCTGCTGAATCTATCGGCATGTTGAATCCCGGTGATATTGAATCTACAGAAGTATTAAAAGACGCTTCAGCAGCAGCAATTTATGGTGCACGCGCAGCTAACGGTGTTGTGCTGATAACAACCAGGCGGGCAAAGGAAGGTAAATCAATGATTAATTTCGACGCTTATACTGGTGTTCAGAGTGTAGCCAAAAAGCATGACCTTATGACGGCCAGGGAATGGGTTGAATTACGCAACGCTACAGGCGCTTATCCGGTATTAGACCCGTCAACAGTTGAAAGTACCGACTGGCAGGATGCCATTTTCAGAAATGCTAAGGTAAACAATGCACAACTTTCAATTTCAAGCGGCACTGAAAAAACTAACTATGTAGTTTCAGGAAGTTATTATAAACAGGAAGGAATTGTTAAGGGTTCTGATTATGAGCGTTATACATTGCGTGTCAACTCATCATCAAAAATTAAAACCTGGCTTGATATTGGTGAAAATATTGCATTTGGCCATGCTAAATATAACCTGATTCCCGAACAAAACGAATGGACATCAGTAATTATTCAGGCGCTTACTATGGATCCGACAACACCCATTTATGATGATGAAGGTAATCCCAGTGCTTCAATAAGAAATAATATTGGTAATCCCGTAGGCACCATTGAGCGTAACCATAATGTACTGAGATCAAACCAACTGTTGGGAAATGCTTATTTTGAACTGAAACCATTTTCGTGGCTTTCATTTAAATCGAGCATAGGCGCTGAAATCAACCAGCATGAAAATGAACAGTTTTTCCCGGTTTTTTATGAATCAACAACAATCAACCAGTCAATCAATAATTTATTCAATGGTGCTTTTAAATTAAATTCATTGATATTTGAGCATTTGCTTACTTTCAAGAAATCGTTCGCCGACAAACATAATGTCCAGTTTTTATTAGGTTATTCCCGGCAGCAATCAAGCTATCGCCTGGCTTTATCAAGAGCAGATAATGTTCCCGAGTCCACCGACCTTTGGTTTCTGTCAAACGGAAATGCAGAAACGATACAATATGAAGATATACAGGGACAACTGCCTATTCTCACATTTCCTATTAATTTTCAGCGTTATCCTTATGACGCGTCTATAGCTTCGATACTCGCGCGCTTGATATATTCCTTTAGTGACTTTGTTGATTTAACCGCTTCGTTAAGGAGAGATGGCTCCAGTAAATTTGGTGAAAACAAGCGTTACGGTATCTTCCCTTCATTTGCATTAGGCTGGAAAATAAGCGAAATGAGCTTTTTCCCGAAAAATGATTTTATTAATTTCTTAAAATTAAGAGGAGGCTGGGGTCAACTTGGGAATCAGGAAATTGGTGATTATGTGCCCTATATTCAGGTCAGTTATGGTATGGATTACAATTTTGGCCCTGCTGGTGAACAGCAAACATATTCAGGAGGTGCTCCCAGAGGATTCCCTAATAAGGAGGTAAAATGGGAAGCTACCGAACAGACTAATATTGGATTAGATGCTAACCTGTTACGTTTTAAATTATCAGTTAATTTTGATTATTTTATACGTAAAACCAAAGACATGCTTGCCCAGGTTCCCGTGCCGGGAATAACAGGCATTCAGGATGCTCCTTTTGTTAATATTGGAACTGTTTCAAACAAAGGATTTGAACTGAATGTTTCGTACCGTGAGCAGGAAGGAGATTTTAAATATAAAATAGGATTTAATATCGGGCATGTTAAAAATGAAGTTACCAGTTTGGGAAACGGTTTACCACTTAGCACAGCCTCTTTCAGGGCTTCTGATTTTGTAGCAAGAACTGAGGTTGGCCAACCTATAGCATTTTTCTATGGCTTTGAAACGGATGGATATTATCAGAACCAGGCCGAAATTGATTCGCTTGACCAGAAAGCAAGAGAGCTTAGCGGAAGGCCGGCTGCACGCTATGACGGACGTCCAAGCCCGGGTGATGTAAAAATGAAAGATCAGAATGGCGACTATCAGATCACTAATGAAGATAAAACGTTTATCGGTAGTCCGCATCCAAAGCTAACTTATGGTATCAGCATAGAACTCGAATATAAATGGTTTGACTTTAAGATATTTGGACAGGGAGTTTACGGAAATAAAGTATTTATGGCTACCAAATATTACCTTGAAAGTGGCGACGGTTACTGGAATCTGTTGCCTACAATGAAAGATTACTGGAAACAGGAGGGCGACCAGACAACTGTGCCAAGGCTGGGCCAGTCATCGCAAAACATGAGACTGTCTGACCGTTATGTTGAAGATGGCAGTTACTTCCGTATTAAGACCATTCAACTTGGTTTCACATTGCCTTATTCAGTCACCAAACGTATTGGCGTTGAACGGATACGGGTCTTCGGTAATCTGCAGAATTTCATCTCATTCCATAACTATAAAGGGTTTGATCCCGAAATTGGCCGGGGTGCCTCACAGCTTGATATTGGAATTGACAGGGGCATGTATCCCTTGGCCAAGTCAATTACTGCTGGTATTAACATCACTTTATAACTTGTATAAAATAAAAGAAATCAACATATGAAAAAGATCATTTTATTAATTACTGTTTCTTCATTGCTCTTTGTAACATGTAATGAAGAGGAATTTCTGGATAAAAAGCCACACACCCCCACTGATTATGCATTTTATACATCAGAAGACGGGGCTTTGCAAGGGCTAAATGCAGCCTATGATATTCTGCAACTCGGAGAAAATGTAGAAAGGCAGGAATTTGCCGGAACCGTATGCTCTGGCGATGCCATGGCTGGTGGCGAACCTGGTGGTAACGACCAGCCTCAATTGCAGGAAATCATGAAGTTTAATACGATTACTACCAATACTTATTGTGTAAACTACTGGAGGGCTTTATACAGGGGAATTTACCGGTGTAATCTGTTGATTATGTATCTCTCAGATCCAATCTCAGGTTTCAATGATGATTTGAGAAAAGTCATTTTAGGCCAGGCTTATTTTTTAAGAGGATTATTTCATTTTAAGCTGCAGATTACTTACGGAGGTTTTCCACAGTTGCAGACTACCTTCGGAAATCAGTTAAAAGGAGTTCCGTTTGTTGACCGCATCCTGCCAAATAATGAATGGAATCAGACCCGGCCTGAATTAAACTATACATGGGAGAAAATCGAGGAGGATTTTAAAAAGGCAGCGGAGTTATTACCCCCAAGAAGTGTTTTGTATGCAGATAAAGAAAATGTAGGCCGTGCTACACAAGGTAGTGCTCTGGCTATGCTTGCCAAAACATATTTATATCAGGAAAAATGGCAGTTGGCTTACGAAGCAGCAAAAGAGGTTATTAATTCAGGGGAATATTATCTTGAAGGAGAAACCGGCCATGAAGGACCTTACAATATAATTAGGCTTACCAAAGAAGGTGAAGTAAATGTTCAGGTACCCGGCTATAAATATATATGGCAGCCTGAGGCTAACAACTGCAACGAATCAATTTTTGATGTTCAGCACTATCTGACAGGAGAAACTACTTATCCTGAAGGACAGGAAGGGAACCTTATACCGCGTTATTACGGGCCAAGAGCTGTGCTGGCATACACAAAAGTGGGATCAGAATGGAAATATCAGAGTGTTGAATACTTCTGGGGATTTATCCTGCCTACCAAGTATTTTGTTGAAACTGCATACGAAGATATAGGTTGTGAAGATGCCGAAGGAAACATACTTGATCCTCGTTTCAAACTATCTGTAGTAACACCCGAAGATTCAGTGCCCTATTATTACACTGATGCGGCCGCCCGCCAGCAATACCCCGACTCGGTAAAAATTGACCCTTACTACAATAATCCTGCTACGGGTAATGTCACATGGAAGTATTTCACTGACCCCTATTATAATAATATACGGGGTTCATTGGGCGATATGCCGCAGAATACCAAATATTTCCGTTTTGCCGACCTGTTGCTGATAGGCGCTGAAGCAGCCATAAACAGCGGGCATGCCGATGATGCCCTCACTTGGGTGAACCGCGTAAGAGACAGAGCCAGAAATTCAGGGAACACAGGATATCCTCAGCCTTTGGAATCAGTTACCAAAGAACAGATTTGGGCTGAACGCAGGGTTGAACTGGCATTTGAAGGGCATCAGTTTTATGATATTGTCCGTACCGGCCGTGTTCAAAAAGTGCTGAAGACAGATGCACTTGTTTATGAAAATGTCCTGAATCCGGGCAATACCGTCACTGTAACAGAACAGTTTGGCCGTAACTTTACTATCGGCAAAAATGAAATATGGCCTATCCCGCAGGCTGAAATTGAATCGACTAACGGATCAATTACCCAGAATCCTAATTATTAAAAACCTAAACCAGGTATCTTTTATAATTACAAGGCCTGAGCACATTAAACCAGCTCAGGCTTTTTTATTTTACATTAGTTCATAATTCATGTTATTTTATATATTTACATGATCTAAAAATTAAAACTAGGCCTGAAAATTATGAATAAAATATTGCTGTTTATTATTATTTCTTTTTCTTTCAGTTTTTCGTACACCCAAAGCCAGCTCGAAAACCCTGGTTTTGAAGAATGGGAAGAAGTGCTCACAGGCATATTTGAACCTAAGGAATGGAGCTCATTGAAAACTTCTGATAATTCATCGCTGAGCTCCATGGCTCCCGTTGTTTGTGAAAAATCAACCGACGCCCACAGTGGCAGCTTTTCAGTGAAGCTCACTAATGTTTCATCGCTTGTTGTGGCCAATGGCACTGTGACCAATGGCCGTGTGCATCCCAACCTGATAACCAGCCTTGCCTATATGTACACCGACACGCTCAACGAACAATGGAATACACCATTGACCTACCGCCCCGACAGTATTGCCGGTTGGTATAAATATGCACCAAAAACCGGTGATTCACTTGAGGTAAAATCCATTCTTCACAGAGGGTTTGGCAAGCAACCCGACGACAATTACCTGAATAACTGGATTGCAGTTGCCCACTTTAAATCAAACCTGAAAACAGGCAATCAATGGGCAAGATTTTCTGCTCCGTTTGTTTATTACAGTGATAATACTCCTCAATATATACTGGTAATCCTTAATTCAGGCAATGGCTATAACCCTGTTGCAGGAAGTGTTACCTATTTTGATGATATTGAGCTGATTTACAATAACACAGCCATGCTGAAAAAGCAATTTAGTGTATCTACAGATTACATTTATACACTTGGAAATCAGTATATTGTGATTCAAAGTCAACAGTATGAACAATATAAATATCTGAAAATTAATGACATTACAGGAAGGGTAGTATGGAGTTGCAGGATAACGGCGGATCATATTGATATTTCGCAGTCAAACCTGAAAAAAGGTATCTATCTGGTGTCGCTCTCAGGTAACAATGTAATGCTAACGCAAAAAGTAGTCATTCACTGATACGAAAAAAAATTACCATCAGATGATCATTCAAAAAGCAGTAGATGCGCCAGACGGTTTCTGGTTATGTCTTAAAAGTTTTGCCGGATATAAAATGTTTGTTTTTGCAGTCATAATGCTGTCAGTTCTTCTAAATCCTGAATTTTTACTAGCCCAGCAGAAAGCTACTTTTAAAGGGATTGTCATTAATGCTGAAAACGGAAGTCCTTTAACCGGTGCAAATATTAAGCTTAAAAGAGATTTTTCAACCGGTACCATTTCAGACCAGGAAGGCCGCTTCACATTGCAGCTCGATGCGGGCACCTATACATTTCTGGTTTCTTTTCTCGGCATGCAAACCGATTCGGTTACTATTTCCCTGAATCCGGGCGAAATATT
>JAJUGM010000207.1 GCA_029268165.1 Bacteroidota bacterium | reverse complement strand
ACCAAAGTCTTTTTGAAACAATTCTCTTCCGTCCAGGCTTGCGATAGATACGCCGGTAAAAAATATATCGGATGAAATATATATGTCCTTTTTGGCGGGATTTGGAAATATTGTTAATCTGTTTTTACTTAAAGTTTTTGATGTCGCAATTATTTTATCGGTAACACTTATTCTGAACCAGTCAAAATCCACATACCCGCCTAAAGCATTTGTCGCGTAATTGAACAGGCAAAATTTGTTTCCGGTAAAAACAGATAGGTTAAACTGCATTGAAAGTTCGTTACCCAGCGATGAAAAAGATTCATTATCGTAACTGTAAGCAAAAGAAGCCTTACTTGTGCCATAATTAGCATAAGCCCTTAAATAGATGGTGGAGGTATTTATTGCTGCAGAATCAACAGATTTTCCATTGTTTACCATTATAACATAGTTTATTCCGTTTGTTCTTTTGATAGCAATAAATGCATAGGGATCCTGAAAAACAGCAAGACCGGCTACATCACCTTCGAGCATATTGTCAATATTAAGTTTAACGGTCCCGACGGTTATCAGTGACTTTGAGTAATAAGCAAAAATCCTTTGAGTAAGGGTATTTTGGGCATTCCGCAGATTCGACACAACTTTGGCTGTTGAAAGTCGTAAGTGTCCCGGATTTTGTGTCAATGACCATTTGGTTGAATCAGGATTATGATTCCATCCCCATTGCATACCTAAGCTGGCGCTGTCAAACTCATCAGAGGTAGGCAACACCTTGATAGGATATTCTTTGCCAACATCGGGCTTCTTAAAAGTCGCAACACCTTTACCGTTAACGCCAAGCATAGGCCAGTCATCCTGCCAGGTAACAGGCTGTAAAGTAGGAAAACGTCCGAAAGCTCCGCCATCCTGAAAAATAACAGACCACCATTCACCTGTTTGTGTTTCAATGAGGGCCCCTTGATGTATACCGGTTCCCAGATTTCCATTGTCCCTGATAACAATTTTTTCTTCATAGGGCCCATATATATTTGTCGACCGGAGTGCTACCTGGAACCCGTCTCCACCCCCGTAAGTACAGTATAAATAATAGTAGCCATTGATTTTATAAACATGGGTTCCTTCGAGCCCGGGTCTTATATCGCCAGTAAAAACCAGGACATCACTGCTTTTGGCTACAAAATTTGTATCAAGTTCGGTCATATAAATCGTATTATATCCATGTGCCACATATATTTTCCCGTCATCATCGAAAAACAATCCCGGATCATAAAATCCCTTGGGTAGTTTCTTTATTTCCCATGGGCCCTCAGGTTTTGTTGCTGTACAAAGGAATCCTCCTTCATCCAGCGTCATAAACAACAAATAATAATTGCCATTGTGATACCTCAGGCTGGTTGCCCATTGTCCGTGTGAATACCTGTTACAGCCATCGAGGTTATAGCATGGGCTGAAATCCATCCGCTGAACGGCATTGCTGCAATACTCCCAGTTCACCAGGTCATATGATTTAAGTATGGTTACCCCGGGGAAGATAAACATGGTGGTTGAAACCATGTAATAGGTTGAATCTACGCGGATTACATCAGGATCGGGAAAGTCAGCATAGATGACAGGGTTGGTATATGTTCCGTCTCCGTTATCGCTTTGCATTTTCTGAGCCATCAGACTAATTAATGGGAAAAAAGAAAGGATTAAGAATTGCGAGATAAGATTATTTTTCATTTTAATTATTTTACAATCGTTATTTAATAATAATTTTTTCAGTATATACTTTTGTGTTACACTTTAATTTAAGAATATAAAGACCTTTTTCCATTCCTGAAATGTCTATGCTTTTTTTGTATGTAACCAATCCTGAAAAATTTAAAAGTGCTTTACCATCAATTGAGAGGAGTTGAATTTCCACAAAACTGTCTATAGGGCCTAATTCAATATTCAGGATATTGTCTGCCGGTAAAGGATATATTTTTAATTCTTCTTTGTTGCTAATGTAATTGATTTTCAATGTACTGATCCAGTTAAATTGCATCCAGTTCAGGTTAAGTCCTGGTTTGTTGAATATAAATTTCATAACATGCTGCCCTTCATTAAGAGACAGTTGTATAGAGTTGCTTGTCCATACCTGCCATCCTGCTGTCGAAGGAAGGGTGACATTTTTAATCAACTCATCATCGATGAAAATATCAAAATCGCCGGCATAACCGGCATGCCTGAAAATTGTTTCGTATGTACCTGTATATGAAATGTCAATATTGTAGGTTACCCAATCGTTAATATCTGCATAACCCAGATTCAGACCACCTCCTTCATCTGTTGTTGTTTCGGTTTGTAAACCGGTCATTGCAAAGTAATCTTCTGCTTCAATCCTGAAATTTTTGGTGCGTCCGTTTTGAAAAACTTCGACAGAGTCGGATAAAATGCCATTAATATAAACTAAAATTTTCCCTGACCTTGAAGTTTCTGCTGTATTATCTGTTTCGCAGAAGATTTTTACCACCGAGGTTCCGTTTCCGTTATCTGTGGAAAGTCCTATCCAACTACTAGAAGGAGAAAGAGTCCATTCAGTATTTCCGTCAATAATGATTGGATATTCCTGTCCTGATTTGGCCGAAAGGGTAATTTTATTTGTAGATAAGGAGAAAAATAACGGCATTGAATCGGAAAAATTATTTAAATATTCATATTGCAATGCGCCAACAAGAAAAGCCAGCGGGGCATTCCAATTAATTGCTATCTCATTGGTTGAATAACTGCATTGCATATCAAGATAGGATTTTGCTGGTAAGTTGGAGGGATAACTGGATGTTCCGCAGTCGCTTATATTGCCGGTGTTAGGACCGCCTACGAGCCAGCCAGGGACAGGGTTAGCAATGCCATCGGAACCTGATATGCGATGATGGATATTCATTGGGCTTTTTGTTCCAAATCCGGTTACAAAACAATATGATGTGGCATTCCTGCCCAGTAAATAGTCAAATGAAGCAAGGGCTGCATTAAAATAGGCTACGTTTTTTGTTATCCTGTAAGCCTGCATAAATAACATTCCCAGATTGGCATAGGCATTGTTGCCTCCCCAGTAAAAGAATTCACCCGGTATGCGGTAAGGTGAGTTCAGTACAGCATTTTTTGCGGTGTTTACCAGTTCTATCAGTTTACTTTTTACCAGTGTCGTATCGGTTATTGTTGTGATCGAATCTTTATGAATTATTAGCGATAATAAACCAAGTGTTTTAACATTCTGCCATCCGGGGATGTCATAGGTTTCATCAATCCCAATTTCATTAAAATAACTATCATCTTTTGTGGTGATATATAATTCGGTGGCACACCATGAAAATTCGTCGCTGAAACTATTATCGCCGTATTCACCCGTGCTTATAGCCGGATATCCTCCTGATGCAGATGGATTTGTAAATACCTTATTGGGATGAGCCTTAGCCCATTGCCAGGCTTTCACTGACATTGATAATGCTGTGTCAGCCAGTCCAGGCAGATACTTTCTGTATATCCTTGCTGTCATTGCCATAATAGCAGCAAAATCAAGTGTAGCTGCGGTGCTTTTTGCGGTAACATAACGGGTAGAAGTTACTTCAGCCGGCATAACAAATGCGCTGAACTGGGCTTCGGTAGTTTTGTGATAAACTCCTCCGTCGGTGGTATCCTGCATGGTCATCATCCATTTAATATTCCAAAGCGCTTCGTCGAGGATATCGGGAATGGTGTTGTTACTTTCAGGAATATTCAGGTGAAGCGTATCAAAATAGTCTGGATAGGTTTCGTAAGCTGAAAGGAGCGTAAAAACTGAAATTCCAGAGTTTACTACATACTTGTTGTAATCACCCGCATCATACCAACCGCCAGGTGTTGAAATTATAGTACCTGCGGGTCTGCCTTCCGATGCCGCAGATGGAAGCACTACTACTGATATATCAGGATGCCCTGCAAGGCGTGCATATATGCCTGCATATTCACTGGTAAGAGCTGCAGATGCCCTGTTGAAATAAAATGCTTTAATACTTGCCCTCGATAAATTGGTAAAAACATCATTTTTTACTGAAAAAGGAACTGATTTTCCGAGATCGTCAACCACAAGGACATATTCACCCGGTGTTTGAAGTAAGGTAAAATCGGCTATACTAATATTTTCGTCAGATGAAGGATAGTAAACAGAAGGCAATATCTGACCCTTATAAACAGTTGAAACCAGGTCAATAGTCTTAATTTCAAAACTATCCGATTGGGTATTAATTAATGCGGCTTTTTTTACCGAATTCGGGAAAAAGCCAACCTGATTTAACCTGATATCATAGCTTATAGTTTGAGATTGTGATAGCAATGATAACAGTATAAAAAAAATTATGAAAGATATCTTTTTCATACTATCTATTTAATCTTTTGAGATTATTCTTAGTCAGATTATCTCATTAGTTATCAATCCATTTTGAATCTTTCATCCATTTTAATATGGGTTCCATCCAGCCATTCATTTTAAAAATAAAACCATGGTCGCCTTTCTGGTAAATATGCATTTCAACAGCAACATTTTTATGTCTCAACCTTTCAAAATAAATAATACTGTTATCCACATCAACCAGTTTATCATCAACCGCATGTGCTATATAAGCCGGTGGGGTATTTTCATCAACATGTAATTCATTCGAGAACCAGTCAATAATTTTTTTACCCGGACTTGTACCCAGTAATTTAGTCCTTGAGTCAGCATGAGTCAGGCTATCTTGCATACTTATAACAGGGTACACCAGAATCTGAAAATCAGGGCGAAGGTTTGTGTTGTTTGAATTATCAATCAGAGGAATGTTATAATGTGTTGCTAATGTTGAGGCAAGATGTCCGCCTGCTGAAAATCCCATGATTCCCACTTTGTTTGTATTAATTCCCCATTTGCCGGCATTTTCACGAACAACTCTAATGGCTTGTTGTGCATCCTGCAAAGGGCCAACGGTTTTATCCAGCATGGCCGAATCATCAGGTAGCCGGTATTTGAGTATAAATGCAGCTACGCCGTTTCTGGCAAACTCTTTAGCAGTAGAAATTCCTTCTCCCTGATACACAATAACACTGTAACCACCTCCGGGGCAGATAATAACCGCAGCACCGGTAGCTTTATCTTTATCAGGCAGGTAGATTTCGAGTGCAGGAACGGTAACATTACTAAAGATCCCATTTGTAAAAGTCTCTTTTTTATTTATTATTGATTTTGAGTTTGGAACTTTATCAGGGTATAGATTGATTATTTCCTGTGCCTTGATCAAACTCATAAAGGACAAAATCAAGGATAGTGTAAATATTTTTTTTATATAATATAAGAGGTTCATATACATTATTTTATATCTACTTTTATCTGAGTGTAGGAATGAGGAGGAAAACTGAAGGTTAATTTATTTTTCTCAATTTTCACCTCTTTTGATACAGGAATATACTTATCTTGTTTTTCGAACACGAAAGGTTCGTTAAGCGATTCGCAAGTTATTATCTGTGCCACAGCTTTTCCTTCCGGTTCTCCTGAAATGGACATTACTTCGGAAGCAATGCTTTTGTCTTTATGCCTGTTAACTACATTTATATATAATGTTTTTAATTCTTTTGAATAAACTGATGTTACATCAAGGTATGGTATTCCTTTATATTTTTCAGTATTAAAAGTATCACATTCAACGTATGTATCTACAGTGCTTCCCAAACAGTTATTTGAAAAAGATTTGAAAATATAAAACAATGGAGTTTTAAAGGTTCCTTTTTCCCTGTCACTGGAAAGTAATGAAGTAAGCATTGTAAAATTAGCCATTTTAACCACATCGGCATAACGGATAAAAGAATTTAAGCATTGAGCTATTGGCAATACTGATAAAAAATTTCTGCTGAAAACCCCCCATTCGTCAAATGAAATATAAACAGGATTCTGGAAACCTTTCATTGCCTTTGTTATTTCTATTAATGAGGCAGTTACTTTAATTTTTTCCTCAAAGTCCATAGCACTTTGTCCCATGTAAGTATAATAGTCAGACGAATTTTCCCAGTAACGATGAATTGAAATGTAATCAATTTTATCGCCAAGTGCATAAAGAACTTTTCTGTTCCATTCCACCCATTGGTTGGTTTCTTCATAATAAGAAGAGCCTGAAGCTACAAGTTTTATTGTTTTATCAACTGATTTCATTGCTTTTGCAGCTTCACGGGCAATTTTTATATATTCATCAGCATCCTTATGTCCGAGTTCCCATGGGTATCCATCAACCTCATTTCCCAAATCCCATATTTTTACATTGTAAGGTTCAGGATGTCCGTTTCTGGCGCGTAAATCAGAATAATAGGTTCCTTTTTT
>JAJUGM010000206.1 GCA_029268165.1 Bacteroidota bacterium | reverse complement strand
GTGTTTAAAGCGTTATAGGCATTGTCAACCATTACTTTATACTGGTCGCCTGCAGCGCCCAATACGGCGGTTACTTTAGCACTCAGGCCTTCAATACCGTCCAGAACGATCTTTTTAGTTCCCTCTGTAAGTACGGCTATTTTTTGGTAGTATTTTTCGGCTTCAACTACAAGGGCGGCTTTAGTGCCATAGAATATATTCAATGCAAGGCGGAACATACCCAGGATGAAACCTGTTAACATGCCCCAGAATGCGCCTTTTGCAGTGGTCTTACGCCAGAAAACTCCCAGCAGAAAAACTGAAGCAATGGCAGGTGCCAGTAAGCTCTGAACGCCCTGAAGATATTCATAAAGGACCTTACCAAGTCCCAGCATAACCGGAATCCAGATGATACCAAGAATAACAACAGTTGCTGTAGCAATCCTGCCAACAACCACATAATGTTTTGGTGACTGTTGCGGACGCATTTTTTTATAAAAATCTTCAACAAATAACATAGCTGAAGAATTAAACAAAGAAGCCAAAGAACTCATCAGCGCTGCCAGTAAACCACAAACAACAATACCTGTGACACCCTGCGGTAATAAGTTAGCAACCATTGCTGCAAAAGCCGAATCAGAACTTGCAACATCAAGTAATCCTTTCTGGTTGAGCGCAAATGCTATCATACCCGGTATCAGAAAGATAAAAACCCGCAGTAGTTTGAAATAGCCGGCAAGGATTGCGCCACGCCTTGCTTCACGCTGATTACGACCGGATAATACTCTCTGAACAATATACTGATCGGTACACCAGTACCAGAAACCAATGACAGCAGAACCAAGCAATACACCCGTCCATGGAAATTCAGGATCTGCCGCCGACCTCACCAGCTTGAGGTTTGGGCCAACAATACGTTCTACTTCGCCCCAGCCTCCTACCTTAATTAATCCAACAACCAAAATTACAATGGATCCAAAAAGTAACACAGGAGTCTGCAAAACAGAAGTGTACATTACTGCTTTCATACCACCAAAAATAGTGTACAAGCCTGTAATAACAACAAGGCCTACTGCGCTTACCCAGAAGAAATCAACTGTTTTGCCAAAAATCTGAATGGAATCAATATTAAATACAGTATCAAATACAACTCCCCCGGCATATACAGTAACCGCCACCTTTGTAAGCACATAGCTGACAAGTGATATAATTGAAAGTACTGATCGGGAACCCGGTGAAAATCTACGTTCCAGAAATTCCGGCATGGTATAAATCTTAATGCGGTCATAAAACGGTACGAATACCCATCCTAAAACCAATATCAGCCATGCATGCATTTCCCAATGCGCCATAGCCATACCGCTGATGAAACCTGCACCGGCTAACCCCACAAGGTGTTCCGATCCGATGTTCGATGCAAAGGTGGAGGAACCTATCGACAACCAACCCGCATTTTTACCTGCAAGAAAATAATCGGTTGTGTCCTCCTCCTTTTGATATAATACCCAGACGATAATACCAATTAGGCCCAGAAAAAATAAGCCTAAAACAATCCAGTCAAGTGTTGCCATAATTTTTTTTTTTATTGATTATTAAGTAACATATTAGGTGTTTAATTATTTTCTAATTATAATCATTAATACCTAAAAATCAAAATAATAAATAAGTGTAGAATACACACTTATAATAATGTAAAATTATAATTTATACCTTTAAGTGCAACTTTTTATGCAAAATTTTTCTGTATTTTGAATTTTTATTATGCAAATTATAATGAATGCCTTAACCAGATTGACTTATACAATCAAAAACAGATATAAACAACAAAGCAAACTCAATAAATTTCTGATAAAGGGAGGCGTATTGGTGATTATCTATCAGGTGCTGAAAATTATACTTTTTCGCGTAAATTGCGTTAAACCTTTTACTTTATCAGTAAGTAAAGGTTTAATAAAAATTTTAGTCAAATCTTCCTGGGGTATTTTAAAACTCATGGGTGAACAGGCTGAAACTTTCAGAAATTCCATTTATATTTCCGGATCAGATGGGGTGAGGGTTATCCCTGCATGTCTGGCTGTATCTCTGATGGTATTATTTTCAGGTTTTATCATCTGTTATCCGGGTGAAAAAAAATCAAAGTTCTGGTACATTCCGCTCGGATTAATACTGATTATGCTTTTAAACATCTTACGGATTACGGCCATGACCCTGATTTCACGTTATGCACCTGACATGCTGCATTTTTATCACCGGTATGTTTTTAAATTTATGATACACGGATTGATCCTCATACTATGGATACTCTGGATTCAGAAATACGGAATAAAGGAAAGGGTTTAACACACGTAAGTTGAATAAAAAGAATATACATTCGGGCAAATAAACCCAGGTGCGATGAAAAAAAATTCAACCGGGGCGGATATAATTTTAATGTATTTTTAAGAGATATGTCTTTAGGGTGAAATAAACTGATACCTTAGTCAGATTTAAATAAACAAAAGCGAATTTAACTTAACTGAAACTTCAAATATCGGCACTCCGTGCCGTATGAAGCCCTGATTATTAGCAGCTATCGTTGTTATTTTTGTTTTCAATTCGTTCAAATATTTTCCAAAGAGGTTCATTATAGATGTCTGTTATATCAACATCGTAAATCAATAATGTTCGTTTAATTATTTCTTCTTTCATTTTGCTTACTTGCTCGTCATTGTCATAAGGCTCGAAGTGTGCTAAAATGCTTCCGTCCGAATAAAATCCTTCGTAATAGTCTATTTTAAGAATTTTCTCGAAAAAGTCCACTGCTGTCTTTTCGTACTTGTTAATTTGGTCTGTTGATGCAAATTTTAATGGAACCTTTTTTCCAGGTCTTGGAAGATCGTCATTATTGTCTTTGTATAATTTAAAGTTTTCTTTTAAAGCGGACAAAGCTTTTTCAGGAGTTTCTCCATGTCCCACCATTGTTGACCAGTTTATTATGCCTGCTCCAAAAGCAACGTTTTTCACTCCTGCGTTAGGATTTTTCCAAGTCTTTTTTGGGTAATCGTCAAACTCCCAATCTTTTTTAAAATGGGATTTTAGTCGTTTCATTATTGCTCTTAGAGTGTCCATTTTTTTTGCTTGTTGCTAAACATGTATATAAACCCCTTTGCTCTTTATTTCCCTTACAAGTCGAAAAAGAACAATTGATTTTATTGCTATTATAGTACAATAGTTTCATCTTCTGAAAGCCCTATGGTAACTATAAAATATAGAAATTTCTCGCTGTTGGTTAAGGTGTTTTTTGCTAACTCCCTTTTTTGTAAAGGATTAATCAAATTTAAAATAAAATTATTTACCTGATAACGCGTGATGATAGAAAATTTTCGGTAAGCATTAAGAGCCTGTTTAAAAGGGCTGTCAAATCAGTAACATGTGTTTTGCAAAGAAAAACTGCTTCAGCCTTGACTTTTTTGCATCTTTTTATGTGTCAGGCCAAAAAAGAATATGGGGTATGGGGCAAAGCCTCATCAACATTAAAATTTCCTTTAAAAATAATTATTATCCGTCTGAATGAATTTGTTAATTCATCATACCTGAATGTAACAAATCACATTTAATATGGAATTAATATAATATTTGTTGAATAATAACCGATTTAAAGTATTTTCGCTGATGTAAATTATCATTATATGACGCAGAAAAAAATTGGCCGACAACTTGTGAATATTTACCTTATATTGTTTTTAACTATCTCCATTACTTTCGCTGGCGAACCTCAGAAACCTGTTAATGTTATTCTGTTTATTGGCGATGGTATGGGTATGGCTCAGGTCTATGCTGCATATACGGCAAATCATGGGTTTTTAAATATGTTCAGGTGTCCCTATACCGGTTTCAGCCTTACTTATCCCGACTCAGGATATATAACTGATTCGGGTGCCGGCGCTACTGCTATTGCATGCGGCGTTAAAACATACAATGGCGCAATTGGAATGAACAAAGACAGCCTGCCCTGTAAAACCATTCTTGAATGGGCTGAAGATAAAGGATTATCCACCGGACTTGTTGCTACAAGCACTATTACTCATGCAACCCCTGCGTCGTTTATTGCCCATCAGAAATCGAGAGATGACTATGAAGCCATCGCACTTGATTTTCTGAAAACTGATATTGATGTTTTTATAGGCGGAGGCAGTGATCATTTCATGAAACGGTCAGATAGTATTAATTTATTACAGCAGCTTAAGCAAAAAGGATATAATGTTTATCTAAAACCTAAGTCAATGCAAGAAGTACAAGGGGGAAAAGCAGCTGTTTTCACTGCAGATATGCATAACCCACCGGTTAATGAGGGCAGAGGCAGTATGCTCCCCGATGCAACTGAAGCTGCCATTCGCCTTTTAAGCAAAAACCCGAAAGGATTCTTTCTTATGGTTGAAGGTTCCCAAATCGACTGGGGTGGCCATAGTAACGATGCTGATTACCTGGTTTCTGAAATCATCGATTTGGACCATGCCATAGGAAAAGCATTTGAGTTTGCCGAAAAAAATGCAAATACCTTAATTATTATTACGGCCGATCATGAAACAGGAGGCATGGCTGTTACTGAAGGCAACATTTCCGAAGGCACTTATCAGATAAAATTTACTTCCATCAATCATACCGGTATTATGGTTCCTGTGTTTGCTTATGGACCTGGAGCCGAAAATTTTACAGGTGTTTTTGAAAATACAGCGCTTTTTGATAAAATAGCCAAATTGCTAAATATTAGTATTTTATGCAAATAGGGCATCCATTTGTAATATTTTCGGTTTGGCTTTCAATCAATTGTTCTTCAGGCTGTAATAAGGAAAATTTACCTGATACTCTTGATCAGGCCAACAGCAAGCTGGAGATGATTACTTTATTACCCTCAGAATTAAATGAAAATTCAGGTATTATATGGTACAACGATTTACTATGGACTATAAATGATGGTGGAGGCAGCAACTATATTTATGTCATAGATACAGCTGCAGGAAAGATAATCCGCCGTATTTTGCTTGAAAATGCGATAAATACCGACTGGGAAGAAATTGCACAGGATGATTCATTTATTTTTATAGGTGATTTCGGAAACAACAACGGATCACGTCAGGATCTAAGGATATACAGAATTAGCAAAGCACAACTGAATGATACTGTTGTGACACCTGAAATTATCAGCTTTTTTTATTCCGACCAGACAGACTTCACATCACGCCCGCTGAATAATCCTTTTGACTGTGAGGCCATGATCATCGCAGCTGATACAATATATCTTTTCACAAAGGACTGGACAAGCGATTTTACACAAATGTATGCTTTGCCTGCATTACCAGGTAACTACGCTGCCATGCCACGTCAACAATTTATGGTTAACGGACTGGTTACAGCATCGGTATACTCCTCTGTTCAGAACAGGCTTTATTTACTGGGTTATAAAGATTATATACCATTTATCAGCATTTTTGATGATTTCATTCCTCACAAACAATTCAGGGGAGTGATCAGACAAATTATTTTTGCTGCCAATTTTGGCGACCAGACTGAGGGCATTACTTTGACAGAAAACAATAAAATTATTGTCTCGAGCGAAAAAGGTAAAACAATCGCTGCACTGTATATGGTCATACTAAACAAATAGTTTACTATGCAATATTTCATACAAATTTTTTTGCGAAAAATTGGTTTGATAAGGCTTGCTGATAATCTGCGTTTTTTAATACTTTATGCAAGCACAGTGAAGCAAAGGCGGAAATTTTTCAAAACTCATCCCGGAATTAAACTGCCGCCTCCCTTTTATATTTACGAAACATTTAATCTGAATTACTTCGCTTTTTTTGATAAAAGCAATGAAACTGCAAAATGGCTGCTTGGATATTTCAGTAAATATAAAACACTGAAAAACATAAGTATTTTAGACTGGGGTTGCGGACCGGGAAGAATAATCAGACATTTGCCGCAGCTGCTTGACAATTCATGCAAGCTCTACGGTACTGATTATAATAAGAAATATATTCAATGGTGTATCAGGAACATCCCGGGTGTTTCTTTTAATCACAATAATCTTCAACCACCTTTACTATATAGTAACAATATGTTTGATATAATTTACGGTATTTCCATATTTACACATTTGTCAGAATCAATGCACTTTGCATGGTTTAATGAATTAATCAGAATTCTGAAGCCGGGTGGTATTTTATTTTTCACCATGCAGGGAGAAGCATTCAGAATGAAGTTGTCAGAAAGTGAAAAAAATCTTTTTGATGCAGGCAAAATTGTAGTAAAATCAAACCGTAACTCCGCATAATATTACGTAATAGGTATTCATAAAAGATAATGTTTACAAGTCATTCATAAGATTTGATTGTT
>JAJUGM010000205.1 GCA_029268165.1 Bacteroidota bacterium | reverse complement strand
GAGCCTTTTGATTTCAGGTCGTATTCACGCACCAGTGATATAATCTCTATCACCTTGCCCAATGGATAATTACGGGCAGCAGCCTGGTATTCGGGCACAAAAAAAGGATTTACTCCCAGCGTTTTTGCTATATTTTCACGCGTTTTATCCTTTATTGTATGATATATCAAAAGTTTGCTAAAGAAATAGAATAAAGTTGAGAATACCAGTATTGCCGGATTGTTTTTAGGATTTTTTGAAAAATAATAAATAATCTGATTGGTTTTGAGAATATCTTTTTTAGCCAGTGCCCTGTTAAGTTCAAAAGTATTAAACTCTTTACTGATACCAATACTCCTTTCAATCAAATCAGATGTTATTTTATTGGCGCCCAGAGGCAATACCAGCAATAATTTTTCCAGTTCGTTTACTATTTTGCTGATGTCATTGCCCAGAAAGTCAACCAGCATTGATGCTGCTCGTGTTTCTATCTGTAAACTTTTTTCATGGAGGTAAGCCGATATCCATGCAGGCAGTTTGTCTTCATAAATCTTTTCTGAATCAAAAACCACTCCTTTTTCTGATAACAGCTTATAAAACCTGGTTCGCTTGTCAATTTTCTTATACTTGTAATTGAATACCAGAATGGTTGAAATCAAGGGTTGTGCCAGGTAATGCTGTAATTCTTCAATATTTCTCAGGTGCTGTGCTTCTTTCACAATGATAACCTGATATCTGGCCATCATAGGGAACCGTTTTGCAGTAATTATTATATTTCGGATGTCAGTATCTTTTCCGTACAAAATAAGCTGATTGAAAGTTTTTTCCGTTTCATCAAGCACATGTTGCATGATGTAATCAGTAATCTGGTCAATAAAATAAGGTTCGTCACCCATTAGAAAATACACAGGTTTGTAGGTTTTCTTTTTCAGGTCAGCTATAATTTCGGTGTAATTCATTAATATCGGTTTGACAGGTTGCTAAATTAATTATCTTTATTAAAGAATTGAACTTTTTGGCTTTTATGAAAGCACTAAATTTACCAACATATTCTTTCAGGATAAAGGATGAAAATGATAAAAAATATATTTTTGATGAGATCCGCAGACGCTATGTGAGGCTGACGCCTGAAGAATGGGTAAGGCAGCATATGATTAAATTTTTGGCCAAAGAAAAAAGTTTTCCATTATCATTATTTTTAATTGAAAAGCAATATATTAACAACAGGCTTTCGCACAGATGCGATTTTGTGATATATGGACGTTCGGGAAAGCCGTTAATGCTTGTTGAATGTAAAGCTCCGACGGTTGAAATTACGCAGCATGTTTTTGACCAGATTTCCCGTTATAATCAGCAATATAAAGCGCCCTATCTGCTGATTACCAATGGTATCAAGCACTATTGCTGTAGAGTTGATATGAATAACCGCCGGTTTGAGTTCTTAAATGATATACCTTTATATCAAGCAGTTGAAGCTAATTCCGGATAAATAATTCGGGAATACGTTGAATCAAGGTTTTTTTCTGATTTTGTTCACTTTCATCGCCGTATCCGTAGCCATAACCATATCCATAGCTATATCCGTTGATATTTATTTTAATATCGTTGATTATCAGACTTATGTTTTCGATTTTTCTGCTGGCAAGGTCCTCCAAAAGGTTGGCAAATAGATTCCTTGGTGTAAAATTATGGCGCAATACCATGATTCTGACACCTGCATATTTCAGCAGCAGAAATGCATCGGATACCATACCTAATGGTGGTGAATCTATGAGGATGATATCATAAACTTTCCTGAGTTCTGAAAAGAGTATTTCCGTCTGCCCTGATGAAATCAGCTCGGTTGGGTTTGGTGGTACAGGCCCTGCCGGAATGATATCGAGATATTCTATACCGGTCGGGGAAATTATATCTTTAAGTGTCGCCGTTTTACTTAAATAATTGGTTAACCCTTTATTTACCTTAATATTGACAAAATGATTGATTTTTGATTTTCTTAAATCGAAATCAATAATAAGGGTTTTCTTTTGATTCTGGGCAAATACAGTACCCATGTTAATAGCTGTAAAGCTTTTCCCTTCACCTGTTATTGTTGAAGTTATCAACACAGTATTTTTGTTATTTTCATTGGCTATAAACTGAAAATTAGTGCGCAGTGTACGGAATGATTCTGTAACCAGTGAGGTTGGATAATCTTTAACAACCGTGCTGGTCTTGTATTTGTTATGAATAATATAACCGATTATCGGATAATCAGTAATACGCTGAATGTCTTTTTTATCAATTATTTTATTCCGGAAGTAGTCTTTAAGATATATAAAAGAAGCCGGAGAAAGAAGCCCTATTAGTAAAGCAATAATGAAATTAATTTTTTTATCAGGGCTTACCAGCTGGTAATCATCGTATGAGGCTTTATCAAGGATTTCATTGGAAGGGATATTTGAGGCTTTTGAAATCTCAACTTCAGAACGTTTGGTGAGCAAATAGGTGTATATAGCATCATTTAATTTGAATTTTCTTTCAAAAATCAAAAGTTCGCGCTGGCTCTTGGGAAGTTTGTAAATGTCACTTTCAATTTCTGCTATGCGGCTGTCGGTTTCCTTCAGGGAAATGGCTGATGACTGTATGATATTATCAATATTTTCAAGCAGTTTGGCCTTAATATCGGCTATTTTCAATTCGAGCGACCTTAGATAGGGGTTATCCCTGATGGAATTGTATGATAACTCGGTTCGTTCTGACTGCAGGCGGGCCAGTTCAAGAATGAGGTTGTTCAGTAACGGGTCATTGATATCCATAGAAGAAGGAGCAATAAGTTCATCAACGTTTTTATTTTGCCTGAGATAATCTTTCAGATAATTATAATATTTTGCTTTTACCATCAGCTCGGCCTTTTTGTTCTGCAGGTTCTCCATCTGCTGGTATACCTGGCGTGCCTGAAAATCAAGATTTAATACTTTATTTGTTGTCCTGAAATCTTGTAGTTTGTCTTCAGAAAACCTTAGTGAGTCTGATATTTCTTTAAGCTGACTGTCAATAAAATATAATGTTAAATCTGCAATCTTGTCATCTCTTTCGACTCCTTTTTTCAGGTAGAGTTCCGTGAGTTTATTCAGATAATCAACCCCCTGCCTGACATTCGGACATTTAAGTGAGATTTCAATAATAGATGAATTTTTAGATACACTGACATCAATATTTCTGAACTGATTAACCAGGTCAGCCGAACTGCGAAATTGAAAAGAATATTTTGTATGGTGCCTGATTTTATTCATTTCATTAAAATTGGGAAACAGGATAAAGCGGCAATACTGATTACCGGTTATTTGGCCAAAAGCAACCGTATCGCAATATGTAAAATAGGGCAGAGAAGTTTTAGTTCCTGTAATGTAATTGTATAATTCAACATCTCTGGCAGTTGATTTAATAATCATCAGCGTATCAGAAATAAAATTAACATGGAATGTAACATGCAACGGCTGATTGAATAACGAATCATATTCAACAAAAAACGGGCTTTCATTGTACAGGATGATAGATTTAAAACGCTCTTCCTGATTATATGTTATTATAAAGTTGAGTTCTTTAACAGCTCTTTCAGTCAGGTTTTTGGATTTAAGTATTCCGATTTCATTTTCAATTTTAAAGGGATTGCTGTAAATAGATGAACCGGTAAGTTTTTGCATATCTAGCAGGTTCTCTTCATCATGTATGAGAACCCAAGTTTTGACTTTGTAAACTGGTGGAGAAAATTTATTATATAAAAAGGCTATGATGAAAGCAATTGTCAGGCATAAAACAAAATATGGCCAGTAATGCAGACATTTTAAGACGAATGACCGGATATCAATCGTTTCTTCACTATCAATCCCGTATATCTTTTCATCCATCTGATTAATTCTTTACCGGTAATTGTCTTTTAGAGGTAAGAGATGTATTTATTAAAATTACTTAAAAAATACATTGTAAACAACAGTTGCTGTTGAAATCAGAACCAGAATCAGTTCATAGGGGAAACGCTGGTAAGATACTGATTTTGCATTTAGTGGTTCAACATACAGCACGTCATTGGGCTGCAAATAGAAATATGGTGATTCAAGAATTTTATTATCAGAAAGGTCAAGCTGAACGAGGGTCGAGCCTGTAGGTGTCTGCCTTACTAGTTTCACTTTTTTCGGATTGCCAAAATCTTTAAACCCGCCAGCTAACCCTATAGCCTGAAAAATATTAATCTGATCGCGGTAAATAGTAAAACTGCCTGGTTCCTGAACCTCTCCGATAACTGATACTTCAAAATTCACCAGTTTAACTACAACCGTTGCTTCCTTAAAATATTCATTCAATGTTTTTTGCAGCAGGCTCTTAACTTCAACAACAGTCAGACCCTTGACATACATTTTATCAATAAAGGAAAAATTGATATAGCCAAACTCATCAACAGAGTATGACTTCAGAAACAGATAGGTAGGATTCATCAGATCAGGAAAATCAGTTTGGAAAAATTTGCTGGTCTTCGGGTCAACACTATAGACTTCAATGTAAAGATGGTCACCTGTTTGAAGCCGGTACGTTGTTGTTTTTGTATTGGCAAAATCAGTAGTTGGCGTTTTTGCTGTCTTTTCCTGCAATAGTTTCACCTTATTCTGTGATATGCAGGAGGATAAAATAATGCTGAATACCAGCACCATTCTGGCAGATAAGTTAAAAATCCGGTAATAATTTATTTTCATAGCCTTTATATTTAATGTTAATTCTAATTCAGTTTAATCTTTTTCCTGAAGTGCTTCATATAAAGCTATTTTCCGGGCTTGTTTGTAAGCCACGATAAAAGCCTTATTAACACCACAGGTTGTTTTGATCTGGTTAGCCCGTTCATAAGAATTACCGGCTTTAATCCGGTATTTATACCAACCGTCTTCAAAAATCAGTGAAACCGGTTCTGAACCCGAATATATATGTGAAAATTCTTCCTGTCTTATTGGCAATTTTGAAGCAGCAATTTGTACATGAAATTCAATTTCCCTGAGTCCTTTCCGGTTTGAAGTTTTTACTGTTCTTTCGAGTGAGCGGTTTTTAACCACACCTTCAAATAAGTTTATTTTGTTGCCTTCTTCATAAGCTGAAATAAAAGCGCCTTTAACAGGGATATTGGCAAGAATTTTCAGCGCATCAGAATATAACCGTAATCCTAGAATCTGGTACTTATACCATCCATCTTCCTCTATCATTTCAATTGCATAAGGGCCGGGATAGATCCGGGCCAGTTGTTCTTTTGTTAATGGCGACCGTGCAGCAGCAACCTGTATTCTGAAGACAAGTCCGCCGGGCATATTCCCGTTACCTATGGCCGCTGCCGGCACTATGGTTTCTTTAGCCTGCAAAGGAACAAATTGCTCTCCTTTCCGGTATGCAACAATAAATGCATTTTTCACCCCGCATGATTTTCTGAATTTGTCTGCTTCCTGATAGCTCTTAAAGTCTCCCACAACATATTTATACCATCCGTTTTCCTCAATCATTTCAACACCTTTCTGGCCATAATACATATTCTGAAGCGTCCGTTGATCAAGCTGGGTACGGTTAGCCGCAATCTGCACTTTGTATACCACATTTTCATCAGCCGGGATCATTTTTGCTTGTTGTTCGCTTTCAACAACGGCCATTTTTTCATCAAAGGACTGTTTTTGCTGTGGTTTTGATTCAATAACTGATTCGGATTCAATAGTCTTCTGGATATGTTCAGTTATAAATGTGTCGGCCGGTGACGGTTGCTCAGTTTTCTCTGCTTCAAAAGGAAGACCATAAATATATGCATACCACAGCTGAAGGATACGTTCGGCATCAAAGGAAGAAAGAGTGGCAAATCCTGATGTCGGCACTGTATCTCCTGGTCTTTGCTGGGCAAGCATATAACGGTTATACATTTCAATCATCTCCTTATTAATAACAACCTGATCTGACGATACATTCTGAGGTTGCTTTATTTCAGATGGCAGTGGTTCGGCAGGCACCTGCTGTATTTCAACCTGTTGAGGAGGACTTATGACCGCTTCTTTTTCTTCAACTGGTGTTCCGGTTCTACTAATATTATAATAATAACCCAATGCACTCACTTGTTTGTCGATGGCTTTTATTTCAAGTTCATTGGCATAGTTTAGCTTTTGTATTTTTTCATCATTGTCTGGCATTTTGTCTGCCGCGTTCCTGCTGGTCAAAGCCTGATAATAATAATCGTTGGATTGTTCCTCAATAAGTTTTGCATCAATATATTGAGCATCATTTCCTGTAAAACCTGACCAGAATTTTTCAATATATCCCTTATAGACGCCAAATTTTATTTCATTGCATTTCTGATAAAATGATGCGGCTTCAATCACTTTTTTCCGTGCTTTCATCTCGATCTGCT
>JAJUGM010000204.1 GCA_029268165.1 Bacteroidota bacterium | reverse complement strand
AATTAAAAGCGAGGTCGAAGCATGGATGAATACACGAAACAGTAAGGAATCCAAAATAAACTGGCAGTTTACAACAAAAGATGCCAGAATAAAATTAAAAAAACTTTATCCGTCAATTAATGATTGACATGACACTAGAATTCGTTTTAGTGTGCCGGCAAACCGGTTGCAAAAAGGTGTTTATCTAATTCGATTCCGGTGCGGTGAAATTATTGAAACAAAAAAGGTAATGATAAAATAATTTAATCTTATTAATGCATTACGAATTATCATTTCTCAGGTCACTTGTATTATCTATATTTATAGAAACTCTATTATTATTGATTATCATTAAAAATTTTTTTAAGAAACTAAATATTAAAACCTGGATAGTGATTTTGGCAGGAATAACTGCCACATTTGCAACATTGCCTTATTTGTGGTTTATTATCCCGTTATTCATAAAAACAAAAATTGCTTATATCATTATTTCAGAGTCGTTGGCTATTTTGCTAGAATCCTTTATACTTTTCGGGATGTTAAGAATTAAATACAGGATAGCCTTGATTTTTGCAACAATTTGTAATTTAATTTCTTTTTTAATAGGGACATTTTGAAAATATCAGGGATTATAGCATATCTGCTTGTTTATGGGACTACCCACGCAATTGTTGATGCTTCATGCATTTTATTAATTTTGGGTGGTATTGACGTAAGGGACGAATTACCTGCTTTCCTGATACTTTATAATCTTCTTGCATTTGGTCTTCAGTTGCCTTTTGGATGGATCATTGACAAAATACAAAAACCTGTTTTATCAGCGATTTTAGGTTGTACAATTTTGTCGCTGTCACTTATTCTTTTCATTTATCCGCTTGCTGCAACAATCCTATCCGGTATAGGTAACGCATTGTTTCATGTTGGAGGAGGAATTATTGCACTAAACCTGAAACCTGGCAGAGCATCAGTTCCCGGGCTATTTGTTGCTCCTGGTGGCATTGGTTTATTTGCCGGAGGAATAATAGTGAAATATTATGGATTCAACCCGAAAATTTTCGTCATTCTGCTTCTATGTATGGGAATCTTAATCTTTTTATTAAAAACTCCTCCATTATTTTATGGATTGAAAAAAGAGAAACGTATGAACTTTTTGGTTTTAACTATTCTGTTATTGCTTTTTACGATTTGTATTCGCTCTGCTGTTGGCTTATCAGTTAACTTTCCATGGCAATCAAAACTGACGTTACTTATTTTATTGACAGCAAGTATTGCATTGGGTAAAGGACTTGGCGGATTTCTGGCAGATTATTTTGGTTGGATTAAAATTTCAGTGGGAGGTTTAGTAGCATCAGCGTTATTACTTACTTTCGCTGCAAAAATTCCTGTATGCGGAATTGCAGGTATATTTTTGTTTAACCTCACAATGCCTGTTACTTTGGTTGCTATATCAAATTTATTACCCGGACAGCCGGGCTTTTCTTTTGGATTAACCACCTTTGCACTTTTAATAGGCTCATTACCTACTTTTTATGGCTATAAAACATTTTTATCAGGCAATAGAGTTTTGTTTATTCTAATTATCCTGTCTTCAGTTTTCCTTTATACGGGGCTTAAACTTTATGACCGGCATAAGGCTTAGTTATTTTATAATGGTTATATTTCTGCCTCTTAACCTGACGTCCGGCGTTTGTATGCCTATCATCTACCAAGGCGCTGCATATAAGTTATTCAGGTAACAGGAAACAGTTAAAGCCGGTAATTATATCAGCAGTGTTTTACTGCCCTCAGCACTTCTCTTTTCCCCGGCGGACCGGGTAGTTTTTCAATATTGAATCCTGCTTTTTTCAAAGCCCTTTTTACATCTCCCTTAACGCAATAAGTCACAAGAATGCCCCCTTGATTCAGCTTGCCGTACAAACGACGAAATATCTCATAAGTCCACATCTCAGGTTGTTTTTCAGGCGCAAAGGCATCATAATATATTAAATCAAAATAAAAATCAGGTAAAAATAATGTGGCGTCCCCTTTGATTTTAAATATACTGAAATTGGACTTGATTTCAATTAGCTTTCCCCATTCTGCTGCATGAAGCTGCATGAAAATTTCATCCTCATGGCTCTCTGTTGCCAAAATGTTGGTGTAATTCAATGATAAAATATCATGTGCTTCAAGCGGGTATTTTTCAATGGCATAATAAATAACCGACTGTTTGTTTTTTAGGGCATACAGTAAGGTCAGATATGCGTTAAGCCCTGTGCCAAAGCCTATTTCAAAAATAGTAACAGGATTCTTTTTCAGGTAATGCAATCCGTTGTTTATGAAAACATGCTGTGATTCCGTTATAGCACCAAAAATTGAATGAAAATACTCCCGGAATGTATTGCTGTAAAGCGTATGTGATCCGTCAGATGTGATCCTCAGCTCATTCATGGAAATATACCCGTTTTACCCGCGATGAAATTCCTGTAAGAATTTCGTAAGGAATAGTCCCTAACTTCTCAGCCAGTCGTGACACCGGGTATGCAGCGCCGAAAATGGTAACCTCGTCACCTTCAGTCGCTGCAATTGTTGATACATCAATCATTGTCATGTCCATACAAATATTTCCTATTATCGGAGCAGGATGCCCTTTTACAAACAGTAAGCCATAACCGTTACTAAGTCTGCGGTCGAGCCCGTCGGCATATCCCACAGGAACAATGGCAATGGTTACTTTATTTGTGGCTTTCCCTTTTCGCCCGTACCCGATGGTTTCACCTTTATTAATTATTTTTATTTGAGAAATGTGGCTTTTAAAAGAGCTGACATTTCTTAAATGCTGTTGTACGGTATTGCTTACACCATAAAGCCCGATTCCGAGCCTCACCATGTCGAAGCATGCATCCCTGAATCGCTCAATACCACCTGAATTTAATATGTGCCTGATTACCGGATATCCCAGTTGCTTAGAAATCTGGTTGGCAATATCTTTAAACGTGCTGATTTGCTTCTGGGTGAAGCTGTCGTGCACCTCTTCATCGGCCGCAGCAAGATGCGAGAAAACAGAAATTATTTTCAGGTTTTGATGTTTAACTAACGCCAGCAACAGGTCAGGTATCTCATCAGGCAAAAATCCCAGCCTGTGCATTCCTGTGTCTATTTTAATGTGAACAGGGTAGTTGATTTCCTGGTTACGAATCACTGCCTGGCTGAATAATTCAAGCAGCCTGAAACTGTATATTTCAGGCTCAAGCCTGTATTCAAGCATCATATCAAAACTTGCCGGCTCGGGATTCATAACCATTATGGGCAGGGTGATACCTGCCTGACGAAGGCTTACTCCTTCATCGGCAAAAGCTACACCCAGATAATCTGCTTTCTGAAACTGCATTAGTGATGCTATTTCGTGTGTGCCACTTCCGTATGAAAGGGCTTTAACCATAACCATAATCCGGGTACCTTCAGGTAATAACGATTTGTAATAATTAAGATTATGTACCAGCGCATCGAGATTTATCTCAAGGCGCGTGGTATGAACCTTTTCTTCGAGCATTGATGATATCTTTTCAAATTCAAATACCCTTGAACCTTTCAGGAGTATAACTTCATTACTGAATGTTATGTTTCTGAAGTCTTTAATAAAAGTACCCGTATCGCTGTAAAAAACTGCCGGTATTTTAAACCGCGGACTGTTTGCGCTTATGTCCTGACCTATGCCTATAATCCTGCTTACTCCCTTTTCATGCACCAGGTCGGCAACTTTTTTATATAAAATTTCGGGTTTAATACCCGATTGCATGATGTCGGATAATATAAGGGTTTTCTTATTCCGTTGTATGGTGCGGTTAAGCACATCAAGCGCAATGGACAATGAATTAATGTCGGAATTATAAGTGTCATTAATAAGGATGCAGTTGTTAATTGCATTTTTCTGTTCAAGTCTCATCGCTACCTGAACCAGCCTGCTCATTTTTTCGTATATATAAACATCATCAAGCCCGAGATAAAGCATAAACAGCCACACATGAATAGCATTCTCGACAGATGCTCTATCCGAAAAAGGAATTAATACTTCTTTGTATTCATGCCGGTATAATGCCTTTATTTTTGTGCTGCCATTACTGCTTACCGTGGAAGTAACATAAAGATCAGCGCCAGTAAATGATGACCACGTTATAATATTTGCGTTTCTGAGCTTTTTGTTTTGTTGTATCCTTTGCCATACCATGTCATGATCTTTACAGCAAAGAAGTATATTACAGTTTTCAAAAAGTTTAAGTTTTTCATCTATTTTCTGGGCGATTGAGACAAAGTTTTCCTGATGAGCTTCACCAATATTGGTAAAGATACCAATTTCAGGACGAACCATGGGTTCCAGTTTTTCCATTTCACCGGGTCTTGATATACCGGCTTCAAAAATGGCCATTTCAGTGTTTTCATCAAGCAATAATATGGATAACGGGACACCAACCTGTGAATTATAGCTTTTGGGGCTACGCGTAATATGCCATTTATCCTGAAGGCATTGGTGCAGCCACTCTTTAATTATTGTTTTACCATTACTGCCTGTAATTCCTATAGTAGTTACTTTAAAACGCGACCTATGCCATGCAGCAAAACGCTGCAGTGCTGTCAATGTGTCATCTACTCTGATAAACAATGACTCAGATAAATTGCTTTCGGGCCTCCAGGTGCGTAAGACCATAAAATTTCTTATTCCCCGATGGTAGAGATCAGTAATAAATCTGTGCCCGTCATTGTGTTGCCCTTTAATGGCAACAAACAATGATTCAACCGGCGAAACCTGCTGGCGGCTGTCAATGAAAAGATGGCAGATTGACCGGTTATCCGGCCCTTCAATTTCACCTGATACAACGGAGGCAATTTCCTTTGCAGTGTATCGGAACATTTGAAATGTATTATTAACCGATAAAAATACAAAAACTGAACTTACCAAAACATAATCAATAAGGTTTTTAAAGCTAAAAAATGAAAAGTAATTGCTAATTTTATGCCTGATAAATACATTATAATTACCGGGCCAATGAATTATAAACACACCTTAAAGGCTGCCATGGCCGATTTGCAGGATATAGCCAATTTGCTAGATACCATGTACAACAAAGACACATTTTCGGCTATAGAATTGGATCTCGCTTTACAAAAAGTTCGCAATATATACGATATTATGTTAATGATCAGGCCTGAGGAAAAAAATATTGCTATGAATAATGCAAAAAGCGAACTTGTTGATGAAGCCAGTATTAAAGGGATTGACTCAAAACAGGTAATTCAAGAACAGCCTCCTGTTGCTCAACAAGAGAAGGATACGCCAGAAAGAACTTCAGGCAATGAAGGGGATGTGATGTATGGTAAAGAGAAGAAAAATCCGCATAAAGTTCTGTCAGATAAATTGGGTGATAAAAAATTATTACATGACAACCTGCATCAGAAGGTTCAATATAAAGATTTATCATCGCGTGTGCAGGCCAGACCCATAAGTGATATTTCTACGGCCATTGGCATCAATGAGCGGTTTTTATTTATCAGGGAACTGTTTAACAACGATGCACGAAAATATGAAAATGCCATAAGGGTATTAAACGATTCGGCAAATTTCAATGAAGCATACAACTACATGATCAGGGAATATGCCTGGGATATGGACAGTGAACTGGTACAGGGCTTGCTTGAAATCGTAAGGCGCAAATTTATTTCCGGACAAAATGAGTAAACTTTATCTGGTACCTACACCAATTGGCAATCTCGAAGATATTACACTCCGGGCACTGAGGATCTTAAAAGAAAGCGATATTATTCTTGCAGAAGATACCAGAAAAACCAGAATTCTTTTAAAAAAATATAATATTTCTTCCCGGCTAATATCCCATCATAAGTTTAATGAACATAGAACCGCACGAGATATAGCTGACCGTATAAAAAACGGCGAACAAATTACACTGGTAAGTGATGCCGGAACGCCATCCATTTCTGACCCTGGCTACTTACTGGTTAAAACCTGTATTGACCTTGAAATTCCTGTTGAGTGTCTCCCAGGACCTACTGCACTTATTCCTGCATTGGTAAATTCAGGCTTTCCAAGTGATACATTTTGTTTTGAAGGGTTTCTGCCGCACAAAAAAGGCCGAAAAACAAGGATAACCCGGCTTGCAGCAGAGGAGCGTACAATTATATTATATGAATCGCCACACCGTCTGCTGAAAACCCTGACTGAGCTTTCTGAATCATTAGGGCCTGAACGCGCCTGTTCCGTATCAAGGGAACTCACCAAAGTGCATGAAGAAACCATTAGAGGTACTATTACAGAGGTTATTAAATATTTTAGCAGAAAACCCCTTCGGGGTGAGTTTGTAATAGTTATTGCTCCCCGATAAACAATTTTAAAAATGTTTTTTTATAAATAACACCAGTTGCCAGATT
>JAJUGM010000203.1 GCA_029268165.1 Bacteroidota bacterium | reverse complement strand
GCCCCAGTCCGTCCACTCCGACATTCCGTTGCGGTGTTCAACAAGTCCGTCTTTATCAAAAACCCACAAATCGAGATAGTTTTTAATGTGGGCGTAAGTTGATGCAATGATTTGTGTATCGCCTGTATGAAGAAAATAATTCCAGATACCATATTGGCCGGCAACCGGCAACATCTGCATAGGATATTCGGAATCCCAGTTTCCGGCCTGAACGGGTGAAAACAATATTCCGTTATCTTTTCTCCATTCAATAAGATTGCTGATTGATTTCTTTGTCAGCAGATCAGCCTTGCAGTCGAATGCATAAAAAGCCTGACCGGTTTCGTTCACAGCATCGCCCCACCAGCATGCGCGTTCCCTGTCGGGGCAATCCATATAGTTATCGCGCATGCATACATACAACGTACGCCGGGCCTTATTCCACAAAATATTAAAAAATGAATCACTGCATGCAAATGAACCGGCAAATTCAGTATCATACCCTGTTTCTCTGTATTTAAGCGATTTTACCGTAATTCCGGCAGGGATTGCATATTGCACGATGTGCCCGTTCATCCAACCCAACGATTCAAATTCCTGTGTGCCCTCTTTTGTTATATATGTGGTAACCGGACAGTTGGATACCCAACGCGCATCATCGGTATAAATATTTATAGTTTGCCCGGCCGGTGAAACAATTTCCATATTAGGAGTAATCTGGGCATTATAGGGTAATTGGCCAGCAATTTTTATTGGCTCAGTTGCGGTGAAAGGCAGGTCAACCGACATGCTTTCATAATCTTTTAGCCCACTGTTTTTCCATTGAGGAATAGGCCTTTCCCACAGTATGTTCCAAGGAGCCACCGGTGGAGTTCCTTTCTCAACAGCCTGAAGCCACCATGAATCGTCATAGTATGCTGACTGCCAGTTTCCTGAAGTATTATGCTGTGTGTTGAATCTGATATCCGATTCAGGCAATCTGTTATCAGGATATAGCCTTGATGATTGTTCAAATGCAGGATGCCCCATCATCTTCCATGTGTTATCGGTGGCAATAACTGTATCATTCAGAGAGCATTGAAAAAACAAACCGCCTTTTTTACTGTCCTTATGCGAATAACCGTGTTTGCCGAAATACCAGACCAATAAAGCCAATATGTTTTCGCCTTCCTTCAGATGCCGGCTGATGTCGAGGGTGTCAGCATAGGTATCATCAGGTGTAGGCCCGCGTTTTAAACCGCTCTCAAAAATAACCATAGTATCATTTACCCACAGCCAGTATTTCGAATCAACTGCAATACTCGTGAAAGCATGGTCAGGTTTATGCTTGAGGTAAAATGATTTCCTGAAACACATCCATGTATTGGAAGGCCCGTCAGCAGACTGCCACATCCATTTACCGGTGGCACTTTGCGCGTAAGCATGCAGGTTAACAATCAGTGCAAATAAGAGGGATAGAAGAAAAAACTTGTGTAAAAATTTCATCGCATATTTTCCATCGTTAGCAACAGATAGATAAAATTGGCCATTAATTATCAAAAATTCGTCACCAAAAATTATCCTTTCGTCAAAAAAATATTGACAATGGGGGGGGGGTAATTTATTAAATTATGATTTTAATTAACAAGGCACGGTGTTTTTAAAAACACTTATTTGAAAACATAAACAATAATTTGAAACCTAAAGCTATTGATTATGAGAAAGTTAGTATCTTTTTTTCAATTAGTATTTTTGACTTCTATAGCGACAGCTCAGATTCAAATGAATTCTTCTGGGCGCGTTGGAATTGGATGTGCCCCTGATGCTTCATACAGGTTAAAGGTTAATCCGGGCGGTGCTTATTTTGTAAGTAACAGCCGTTTTGATAATGGAGCATTTTTTTATAGCAGTTATTCCGATTTAATCATTGAGGTGCAAGGTTATGGATACAATATGCGACCCGAAGCTGATAATTATTGCTGGCTTGGCAGGTCTGATAAAGCATATAATTACATGTGGAGTTACAACTATTATAATCCTTCTGACTTGCGAAAAAAAGAGAATATCAAGGATATTACGAATGCGCTGGATATAATATTAAAACTTAAAGGCATAAAATACGACCTGAAAAAGGAATATGCATTTGATTATTTGGTTAATGATGAACAATTTGAAAAAGAGCGTAATAATAGAATTGGATTTATTGCACAGGATGTATCTAAAGTATTGCCTGAAGCAGTAATTTATGATGACTCAACAGATACCTACGGTATAGATTATATGAAAATAATACCTGTATTGGTTGAAGCAATTAAAGAACAACAGCTTATCATTGAAAATTTGCAATCAGAGATGACTGAAAGCAAATTGAAAAGTACTTCAAATTCCTTAAAATCTGACAATTCGACAGAAGCATATAAAGCAAAGCTTTATCAGAATATACCGAATCCTTTTACCGAAATTACCAAAATTGAATACTTTCTGGATGAAGAAATAACAACAGCTCACATTTTCATTTACGATATGCATGGCACGCAACTAAAAAACTTTCTGTTGCATCATAAAGGATACGGAAATGTCACTATAAATGGCGGTGAACTAAAAGCCGGGATGTATATGTATACTTTGATTGCTGATAATAAGGTGATTGATACGAAAAGGATGGTGTTGACTGATTAAATATAAATATTTATTATGAAAAGTTTATTAATATGTTTAATAATTATTACTCTATCAACTTTTTTATTTTTTAGTAAAATATTTACTGCTAATCATAGACTATACAAAAATAAACCACAACAAAATAGCGAATTGTTTTATTATCCTGCAGATACAATATTTTACATACCAGCAAATGCTTTTGAGTATATAAAAAAACATAATGAAAAGTATAATATTCCCAATAATTCTATTAAAGACTTAAAGCTGAGAGAAGTAAAACATAGCTTAACGGGAAAACATTATATCTATCAACAAGTTATTGATGACATACCAATTGAAAAAGCAGAAATAGTAATAAGCATAGATAATAACGGAAAAATTATTAAAATTTTTCATAATTTACATGAATTTAAATACATAAGTAAGGGAAACAAATTAAATTATGATGCAGCACTTGATATTGCATGGAATCATCTTTATGTCCATGGCAAATTAATGTCTTTACCAGCAACAGATTTAAAATTCATTCAATGTGGAGACAGTCTATTATTATGTTATAAAATATATATTGATACTGAAGGTCCGTGGGGGAATTAGGGTGTAAATATTGATGCTAAAACAGGAGAAGTACTTGAAGTTTATGAGACTTCGATTTCTGAAAAAATTGGTAACGAAAATTATAATAGTCCTTATTATTGTTCAATAATACCTATTCAATCAGCTATTCAAAGCTATATGCAAAATGACTTGAAGAGCAATAGTATAAATGAATCAGCCATACTAAGGCCGAGAAATGGCACAGCATTAGTTTTTGATCCTGATCCAATGACGACGCTCAATAATGCTGATTTGCAGGACAGTGACCCTACCACCAATTTTACTGCAGCATATATTACAAAAACACTTTTTGATATAAATGAAACAAATGGTACATGGACACTTGTTGGGCCTTGGGTCAGAATTGTTGATTTTGAAGCACCAAGTACTGCACCAAGCACATCTATTACAGGCGAATGGACAGCTACTCGTGGAAATAATGCATTTAATGATGTGATGACCTATTTTCATATTGATCAGAACCAAAGATATATTCAATCGTTGGGTTATACAGGAGACAGAGGTATTCAAAATTTGAGTATAGAAGCGGATTCTGATGGACAGGATGGTGCGGATAATTCTAGATTTTTAAGAGTGAATAGATTAACATTTGGCCATGGAGGTGTAGATGATAATGAAGATGCTGATATTATTTTACATGAATATATGCATGCATTATTATTTGATATTAATAACAATTATTTACCTCCCAGTGGTGATTTAGGAGCATTGAGCGAAGGATTTGCTGATTATTGGGCAGGTTCTTATAGCTATAATACTTCAAATGGTCCTTCTTTTAATCCTAACTGGTTTGCAACTTGGGATGGCCATAGCACAGGGATGTGGGGTGGCCGAGTTTTAAACAAAATCGGCGAAATATATGATCCCACACGCACATATATTGCTCATGGCAGAAATGGCCTTGATGATGAAATCTGGTCAGCGCCTTTATTTCAATCATTAATTGATATTATTAATCAGGGAGGAACAAGGCAAGAAATGGACAGAATAGTATTGGAATCAAATTTCGGTCTGGGCTCTAACGTAACTATGCGTCAAATGGCAAGATCAGTTGTTAATACTGCTGATATTTTGTATCCCAATAATATTCATGCACCTGCACTGTTAAACAGGTTTTCAAACCAAAATTTTGTTTTACGGGATGTTTTCGTTAATGCCAGTTACAGTGGTTCGGAAGATGGTACAGCTACCAATCCTTTTAATACAATACAGGAAGGATATGATGCTGTTTTACCAAGTGGAATGCTTCATATTACTGCAGGTAGTTATCAGATTGGAAACCTAATTTTAAATAGGCGTATGACAATCGTTGCAGAAGGAGGAATTTTAACTATAGGATATTGATATTAATTTTATGTGGAAATTAATAATTCTGAAATGATGGATATAAAAAGTATTATAATTTATATAACAATTCTATTAATTGCTGGAAATTGCAATAAAGAAGAAGAGAATAGAGATATTTTTATTTCTAAATATCAAAATATTTATGGAAAATGGAAAACTATATATATTCAAGGTGGAAAGGGTTTTAGGATGGAACCAGATTTTCAACTGCTTCAATTTGAAAAAATTGATAAATTCAGGATTATAGAAGATACAATAATATGTCAAGGCAAAATATTAATTAATAAACAAACAGAAGATACTTTAATTATTAATTTAAAACCAGAAAAAGGAAGTCATGTTTTGAGTTTAGCATGTAGTAAATTGGTTATTATTAATGAAGATACACTAATTTTAGATGAAAGCGTAGATTGTGCGGATGCATATAAATATATTTTTTTAAGAAATTAACTCTTAACCTTGCAATCTGTTGTATTGCGCATGCCCGGCGAGCCGTATTTTCAAGGGAAATCTGCCTTAGCCTTGTTTTTTTGCATCCTTTTTTGTGTTACGACAAAAAAAGATGTGGGGTATTGTGCAAAGCCTCATCAACATTTACTCCTACTCGTCAACATTCCTCCAACAATAATTGTTATTCGCCCGAATGAATTTGTTAATTCATCGTAGTTGGGTTCAAGTTACACTGTCTTAAATAAACCAGCAAAAAATTGCCTGAGCAGCATCATTCTTATCAGTCCACAAACTTTAGTTTACCCTGAATAATATCGGTTATCTGTTCTTTTTCTTTTGATATAGCCTTGCGTTTGATGAGTATGTAATCATTAATGCCAGTTTCTTTAAACCACTGGCTCCACATTTCCAAAATATGGTCCCATTCCATATCCTTTTCGCGCGGGGCTGCTTCAACCAGAATCACTTTCAGGCCGGGGAACCGGTGCTTAACCGGTTGCAGCTTGGCTTTGTCCTTCCCGACAATGGGATAACCATCGGTAAGTATTATCAGAAAATTGGTTGTCATTGTATCGGCAGAATAATCACCATTCAGGTCCTCATAAAAATATTTCCAGATATCAGCCCCGTAATATTCAGCGGGAATTTTGCTGAATTCAGCTTTTGTATATAATGAATCAAGATTGGCATAAAACGCATTTCTGCGCAATTCTTCACCTTTCCGTCGCTGAAAATTATTGATGCTTTCCATATTCACATAAAGCCGTTCTTCATAAACATCGTAAGGGAGTCCCGAACCAGGCTGAGGTGCAATAACCACCTTGATCTCATCGCGTGATTTGATGTAAAGGTCTTTTCTGACTTTATCCTCAAATAAGCTGTAAATATGTTTTATAATCTCCTTATCCCTTGCAGGCTGGTCGGGTTGCACAATAATCCTGTCTGAAAGGTCGAGCAGGATAATATAATTGTGCTTTTCCTTTATTGTTTTTGTTTCAGGCGGCTTGGGCATGTTGCAGGCATGCATTCCAAGCAATGCTGTAGCAATTAATATAGCTGATTGTTTCATCATAATCTGTTATTTTTAAGTAAACGTTACAAATTACCCTCTGCGGCTGATAACTTTCACGATACCAGGCCTGATACCGTTTTTTTCTTCAAAATCTTTTTTCAGGTTCAGGCATCTATCTTTTAAATTCTTCATGTTTTCCGGAGCCAGATAAGCCAGCCAGCCTGATGAGAACTGGTCGATATATTTTTTCAGGTTGCCTGTCATTACTGTATTTACATCTTCGCGATAAGCTGCAATACGGGCTTTAATATCGTCGGTACTGACAATTTTCGATTTCAGCATTTTAATGTCTTTTGACAGGTGTCTGAT
>JAJUGM010000202.1 GCA_029268165.1 Bacteroidota bacterium | reverse complement strand
TATACCCTGTTATACTTTTTGTCCGTTCATTATAACCACTTCCTACTGTAACAACTTTAGCTGCATATGTATAATCTTTTGTGCAAATTGGCGATGTATTATTTGCTTCATAATGTTCTTCTCTAATAATTTTCCCTCTATATATAGAATTATCTGTCAAAATTTCACGAGGATCTACACTATTTAATAAATCAGGCGATTCTATGAAAGTTGTATAATAGTATATAGAATTTGCCCCATCACTTCTTTTTTCTATTACCCTAGAATAATTAATATGACTCCCATCAGTAAAAGATAAAGGAAGTATCATATTTCTTGTTGATGAATATATAATGCCTCCTGGTTTATGTCCCTCTCCTTGAAGATTACCATTATAAACAGTATACCAATAATAACAAGTTCTCTGTAAATCATATTTAGGAAACCGACTTATTACACCACTCGAACTGCCATCCTTAAGCTTGTATTCAAATTCTTTTGTCATTTCATTTCCAGTTAAAGGATCGAAGTTGCATATTTGTTTTATACGCATACCTCCTGTATATTCAAAATTGCAATTTCTATACTCACCATATAATACTATAGCAGTATATAAAGGACCATCCGCATCTATATTATATACATTTCTCCCCCCAGCACAAATTGATTTTTCTATAGGAAAACTAGTATTTAGGCCATTTTCAATTATTTGGTTTAAACTTACACGACTTCCGCGCAAATAAATGTTTTTTGCTATACATGTTCCGCTATTACCACAATAACAGCCTGCATTGGATCCATAGGCCGGTACATTAAAGTTAAGCATTACGAATACCTCGTTTTGGTCATATTTGTTAAATTCGATGAATGTATCTTCAGATTTTGAACCATTTTTAATTGCATAATAATCTGTACCACTCCTTGAATATGATTAATAATTAAATTGTTCTAAAACATGATAATTGTTATCTGCAACTTTACTAAAGTCATTTTGCTCCCATTTAAAAGATGTGTAACCTCCTGATGGGTAAATAATTTTTGTTAAAATATCAGGATATTCAGTTGTATTATAAGATTCTATATGTGGTTTTCTTCCATTTATATCCCCTATATGAACATTTATGGGTAATTGCAGGCCTATATTATAATAACCCCATTGATCATAATTACTATAATAGGTCATATACTTTGTTGAATACAAAAATTGATATGGCGGACTTGCGGAAATATTAGATGAAGATAGTTCCTGAACACTGGTTAACTTTAATTTCCAGCGGCTATCTTCACTATAATTAAATTGATAAGATTTAATAATATTGTTATTTTGACTAATTTTAATATTATCAAGCTTATGTCCTAAATAATTACAATTAGAAAATACCTGAAAGACACCCCCATCACGATTATATGGATATTGCAAATCGTTCTTTGTTGAAATAGAAAATTCAACTTTTTGCTTTGATGTTTTTGTAGTTATTTCTTTAAGATAAACTAATTCATTAAGGCTAGTGGAAAAAGAGGAAGGTACTGATGCCATTATGTTATATGTCAGATAAATGGTAGTATTAACAAATGGGTCTTTTATTACATGAAATTTATTGGTCGCAGGCTTTTGATAAGTAAAGGAAATCTCATATTGTTTGTTTGCTGATATAATTCTTGTTAGATACCATGTGTTAATAATTTCATATCCAGGAGCGCCTACACCTACTCCTTTCGGAAAAGAATATTCAATTTGTTTAAATTCATATATATTTCCATCACCATTTGTTATTCTGAATCCCTGAAAATAAGTATCATAAAGAGAAGTAGTTGGATACCAATAGTCTTTTAAAGTCATTACTCCGTCAATATCAAGATAATCGTCGTTTTCAGTAATCAATTCTACTTTTATGTTATCATAAGGAACTACTACAAAATTATTAGATTCATCTAATAAAAACTTTCCACAATGTCCGTTAAAACTATATGAAAATATATCAGGTGCGCCATCTATTTGATTTACGTCATTAAGTGTTAAGTTCGAAGGCTTATTAAAAAACCAACCAATTACATTTTCTTCATCTCGCATAGACTCTATTTTTCGTGTAATTACTCCTCCTACATTTAAAGTCCAACCTAATCCAACCCATCCTGCTTGTTCAAATGGCCTAATAGTCCCTGCATGGTAACTCAGTGTTATTGGAACTTCTATATTTCCTTCTTTGATTAAGAAAATAGGAATATTAATATTTGGTAAGCCAGTTACATATGAAACAGGTATTTCACTATACCTAAAAAAAGAATAAGCCTGTGGGGAAGGAATATTAACTGGCTGGTAGCCTTGTGAAAAGGTATCAAAAAACAATTGAAATAACAATAATAAAAAACAGTTTATTCTTGTTTTTAAAAGTAGCTTTGTCATACAAATAGCATTAATTAAAAAAAAAAACTACAAAAAATATTTTACTATATATACTATTCATAATTTAAATATTAGTATTAAATTAAATGCGTTTTGCTAATTCACTTAATTAACTATAATTTTTCACAAACATATTTGTAATTCAAATCTGTTTCAATCCGTTTTCTTTCTCTAGCATAACCCCTCCCCTCTTTCATCTAACCTCACATCCACGGGTTATGCCGCTGAATGAATTTTTTTAAAATTTGCATTAATATTTATACAAATCAAAAAAAATTTTTCATAAAAGTCAAGAAAAAATGAAAAATTTTTTCTTAAGTTTATTTTAATTACCTTCCATGCCACAATTGGCCGGCAATGTGTGATCTTTTGATGTTCAGATATCAGATGTCAAATACGTAAGGCTATCTGTTATCTTTGCTCTTCCCCGAAAGCTATCGTGGCTTTTTCTTTGTTCTTTATTCTTCCCCCATAGCTTTCGGGGTCTGCTTCTTTTCTACTCTCCCCTCTCCCACCTGGGAGCTACTTTCTGATAACACCCCGGTACTTCAGGTATTCCGTTCCCGTTCATATCAGGCTGTTGCTGCAGATACCATATCAGCGCCCGCCATTCTTTTACCTCCTGTATGCCCGGCTCTTCAGCATCGGAGTCAATAACGGCATCGTAAACCGATCGTAAGGGTTTTCCTTTATCGTCCTTTAATGTCACTTTCACAAGGCCTTTGCTAAGTTTTTTAATAATACCCACAAATTCAAGCAGGTAAGTGTTGGCAGTGATGCTGTATAGCCGGGGGTTTTGTTGCGACCAGTCGACTTTTTCAAAACCTTCTGCAGGATTACCGGTCTCAATAGCGGTAATCTTTTTCAGCAATCCTTTATCAGGATTATAAGTTGCCTTAAGACCGCCGAAATAAATATAGTTATCAGGGCTGCCCGAAGGGGCTATATAAAGGACTTCCATAATGCCCTTCAGTTCTTTACCTGTAACATAAACCCTTGCCAGTGGATAACCCGGGATGCTGTCTTTTCCGCTCCCCAAGGATACAACCCTGAAGATATCGGCAACTGACTGCTTCCCCTTTTCGCCGGGGATAATATCACTGCGTATCATGCCGGCGGGAATCATTGTAATATCAATGCCTTGCGGAGTCATTCTGTTAACGTATTCAAACAAGGCATCGGCAATCAGCGGACCGAGGTTACTGTTGGCAAGCATGGTGTCTTCATTGCAAATAAGCGGAAATGAGGTTTCGGTTACTGTTGTATTATAGTCCAATCCTGCCGGCTTAAGTATTCTTTCAGTAATTACCTCCTGCTGCCTTATAATTTTCTGCTGAATCCCATAGTTTCCCGGGATATCGTCATTTACAGGTATAACTTTAGCTTCTGACAGTTTTATCTCTTGCAGCCCAGTCTGAAATACAAGTTTTCCTATGCCTTTACCATAAGCACCTGTCTGGACAACAGGAGTATTATTAATTATAACTGGTTGCCCGAGCAATGTATGGGTATGTCCGCTGATAATCAGGTCAATCTCCGGCACTTTAAGGGCAAGATTAACATCCTCGCCAGCCCACCTGGCGGATTTATCTTTTATAACACCGCTGTGTGAAAGGCATATAACCATATTCACTTTTTCTTTTTCTTTTAAGTGCCGGGCATATCTGCGGACGGCTTTTACAGGGTCGGCAAATTTCAATGGCCTTGCCAAAGGGGCATCATGTATGGCGCCATATCCAAGTATGCCGATAATGCCAATCTTTCTGCCACTCTTCTCAACTATATGCCATGGCCGAATTACACCTTTCTCATATAAGGCTGCCAGTCCATCGTCGGCTGGGTCTTTTTCCGAGAAAACCAGGTTTGAAGCAACAATAATAGGAACAGATGCACCATTGCATGCGTTTTTAATAATTTCAGCCAGGGCATCAGGCCCGAAATCAAATTCGTGATTGCCCAGAGTCACAACATCATATCCCATTTCTTTCATAAGCCTGAGTTGAAAGCCGGTAGAAGTTTCAGCAAAATGGAACAGACTGCCCATAAGAAAATCACCTGCATCCAACACAAGGATATTATCTCCGTATTTCTTTTTTTCTTCATGAATAATGTTGGCTATGCGTGCAAAACCACCTACTGTTTTGTCATCGCCAGTGGTTATCGGCGTATATTCTGTTTCAGGAGAAAAACCATTGAGCCGGCTGTGCAGGTCATTTGTATGTAAAATAACAAGTTCGCCCATTTTTTGTCGGGCAGTTAACATACTGGTCGACAAAAACAGGCCTGAAATAATAAAAGTGAATATTTTCATTATCAAATAATTAAAATATAATTTAAATATTGTATCTTTAAATATTTCTATTGAATCAGAAAAATAATTAAAGTTTTAAAATTATCTAATATTTTGATTATGAAATCTGTATTAATATTTTTGTTGCTTGCGGTGTTCTCCGTGTCTGAGCATGTTTTAGTAGCTCAGAAGCCTATTCGGATAGAAGATAAAAACATTACCTTCATGCATGGCACATATCCGGGTTTTGTTGTATCAATTCCTGAAGTGTATGTTTCAACAGTACGTGATGCGTGGATAAAATCACTCGAAAGAGGTACTAAATCGAAAGTACAGAAAGAAGATATTGAACTGACCATATTCGGCGCAATAAATAAAGATATTTCTGAATCACCCTTGAATGTTTACAGTTATTTTAAGGAAAATGACTCTTGCGTTCAGCTTTTTGTGACTTACGAACTTAAAAAGGACGTTTATATAGCCAAAGATGCATCAAACCTGGAATTTAACAAAGTCAGAACATACCTGATGAATTTTGCAAAAGACCAGTATGCTGGCCTTGTGCAGATTCAGCTGGATGAAGAGGAAAAAAAACTCGGTAAGCTTGAAAGTGAGCTAAAAAGTCTGGAAAGTAATAAAAGCAAATTGGAAAGAATTATTGACACTGATAATGAAACAATAAAATCGCTGGATAATGATATTGTAATTGCCCGCAGTAACCTTGTTTCTCTTAAGAGTGAACTTGATACGCAAAAAAATGAGCTGGAAAAAATGGCTGAAGGTTCGGCTAAAGATGAAAGAAATAAGTATGTAAGCGAGCTTGAAAAAAAAGTCAGCAAACTGGAGAATGAGATTAAAACGAAAGAGAACAAAATAGTTGATTTAAAGGCAGAAATTGAGCAGTCAAAAAATGCAATACCCGGAAACCTGAATGAACAGGAAAAAATGCAGGAAAAAATAAGGCAGCAGAACGTTGTGGTGGCTTCTTATAAAAACAAGCTGAACAATATAATGGCTATGTGATTGGAAGGCGCATGCAGGGAGGCAATGAGAAAATGATGATATATTATGTAAGAAATTATTGACATTGTAATTAATGAGTAGTATATAAACACTTATGTCATGGATTGCACCAAAGCGCTTATAAAGAATGTTTGTTTCACGAGCTCAGAAATTCAGGGCTTGAGGTTAAAAGCAGCATGTATTGTCATCGATATATAATCCCGATATAGAAAAATCGCTTTTCTGGTGCAGCGCCAGTAAGCCGGAAAAGATGATTTTTCTTAATCGCATTGTATTAGAAATTTTTCCCATGCAATAATTGGGTTAATTTAATTACAGGAGCAAATGATGCCGGTAAAACAGCAGTTATTGATGCAATAAGATACTGCTTAGGTACACGAACATTTGATCCGGTTAGAGTAGAAATAGAAGATTTTACCAAAACCCCAAAACAAAGACAAGAGCTGAGGAATTAAAATTGAGTGTGTCTTTTCAGCATTTACCGAGTAGAATCTGAACAATTTCTTGAATGGCTAAAAGCAAATAAAGATAAAAACAATAGAATTACCTGTGAATTAAAGGTATGGTTTACAGTGTTAAATAATAACAACAGGATTACCGCAACTTTACGTGCAGGCATTGATAATGAAGGACAATACATTGATGGAGATGCCAGGGATTTATTAAGGGTAACATATCTAAAACCATTACGCGATACTGAAAATGAGCTTTCACCAGGTTAC